>CAYURA010000021.1:0-14598 GCA_964446775.1 uncultured Gammaproteobacteria bacterium
TCAAATCTTCTCTCCGTATAAAATTGCACTGCTTTCATCTCCAGTCTTAAAAAGCCGAATTATTTTATAAATAAAAAAGGATTAAGCATTATTAGCCATCCTTTTTTTAATTTTTTACCACAAATAGCCCTAACTTTATAATATTTAATTAATTTTCCATAATTTTAACTTTAATACGATCTGGTAAAACAGGGGCTGTTTTTATGAATTTGGGGAAAAATTCTAAACGATAGGAAACGATCTCAGAAAATGATCGTAAATATTCTGCAATTTGATCTTGGTTCAAACCAGCTAATTGTTTCTTATCAATAATTTCACTATCAGTACGTAACGACATACTAGCCTTAAAAGATGTATTAACGGTTGCCACCTTATCTTCTGCGTTATAGTCTTCTAAACGATAAGTAATTGTTGAAGTTTGAAAACTACTAAGCTTTTTATCTTCAGGTAAAGTAAATGACAACTTAGCTTTTACTAAAGCCTCAGCCTGATCCTGAGGAAAACTAGCCACTACTAAATCATTTTCTGCTGTAACAGTAAATTTATCAATTTCTTCTCCTAATTTTGCATCAACTTCAATTTTTAAATCATTATTATCAGATAGATAAGCTATTTGATTAAGGCCTGACTCTAAAGTTTTAATGTTTTTAGCCGATTTTTCACTTAATGTATTTTTAATATCTATTTTAGCTTGATCTAGGTCACTTTGCTTAACATAACGCTTAATTTGATGGCGATATTCAAAGTTACTATTACTGCTAGCGTAGATACGATCTTGTAAGCCAAGCCATAAGCCTGGGATGGTAAAGTGGCTAGGACCGATCGCCATTTCTTGACTAGCCTGATCAGCATAAACAGCTACAGTCATCTCAGAATTAGCTGGTACGTTAACCGACTCTGTCAAGCGATATAATTTATTATCTTCACTTAATAATCGAGTATTAACTACTAAAGGTTGGTTGCGATTATATTCATTATGTATTGTAACTTCTCCTACTACTTCTTCACCTAAAATTTCTTCACCACTAGCCTGATATATTTTTTCTGCTCTAATTGGCAGAATCACTAAATTTCCTGGTAAACTACGACTACTAGTTGAGATTAAATTATCACCTTGATTAGTATCTCCTATCACCTGAAAATCAAAAGAATTAGAAATAGTTTCATAGTCTGTTTCCACATAAATAGTTAAGCTGGGCAACAAGAAATAAGCTGCAAGTAAAAGAAGAAAAATAGTTAAAATAGTTGATTGAAAAGCCATGCGACGATACAAGCGCAATGACTTACGAGGACTAACTGTTTTTTTTTCGGCAAAAGCTTCTAAATCTGAATTTATTGGCATTTCTTTTATCTCTTGTTTATCTTTCATCTCTGAGACTAAGTCGGAAAAGAATTTTTTTTGCACATCTAAATCATCATGACTTTTAAGCTCTTCAGCTTCCTCTTCAATCGGTGCCTGGAATAGAATATCTTCATTGTCAGTTATAACATCAATAGTTATTGCCTGAGCGACACTCTTGGGATTAGTGTTTATATCGCTTTTCTTTTTTGCAGGAGCCTTTTTTACAGGCTTTTTTTTAAGCGTTGTCTTTTTTGCAGGAGCCTTTTTTACAGGCTTTTTTTTGTCTAGACTTTGTTTTGTTTTCGGCATAAGCTTGTTTCCTCCGGACAAGCCGGTTATATACTAATGAAATAATAAAATAATTAGAAAATATATTTTACTTTTTTATTATAACAAATTTTTAAATAGATAACAATTAAAAAATAATAGCTTAATCAGGTTCAACAATTTGAGCTTTATCCTTTAATAGCTCAGCTAGACTTTCTCTCAATTCTTTAGTGTTATCAACCCTCATAGCTGTTTTAATAATATGATCTTTATTAGCTTCGACTATTCGGAAATAAACTGCTTGATTCCCTTCTTGTTGCTCAATAATTGCTTTAATAGCTTCCTGCTCCTCTTCCCCGGGACTAATTTTAAAAGCAATGCGTAAAGCAGGCTCATTGTCCAAAGGAATAACCTTGCTTATATCTGCACGGTCCTTAGATCCTGAAATAATCTTGTGGCCTCCAAGTGAATCATCATCCCGCTTTTGCCAATGTTTAGTTGATTTAATCTCTAGAACACTCTTTTTAAAAGCGTCAACTGAAGCTTGTGCTTGATTAGGGTTTAATAAAGCTACGCTATCAACTAAAAATTTATGTTCATGATCTTTTTCTGATAATCGACCCCTAACCATAATTATATTAGTGTTTTGCCAAATTTCTAAATTTTCACGATAAGTCCTAGGAAAAACTAAAAGTTCAATATTTGCAGAGACGTCTTCAATTTTTACAAAAGCCATTGTCTCTCCTTTACGAGTAATAATTTTTTTCAAACTAGTAATTACTCCAGCAATTATTAAATAATTATTGCCTCGGTAGCCTTTAAGATTCGCCAGAGGCAAGCTGTAATTTGCTAATTCTTTTTTAAAAACAGATAAAGGGTTACCGCTAATGTAAAGGCCTAATAAATCTTTTTCCCAAGATAATTTATCAATTTCTGAAATATCTGGAGCCAAGTCTAGGCTTGGTTTAGATAATTTACTTAATTCTGCTGAATTAGCAAACAGGCTCACCTGGCCGCTAGCTTCTTGTTTAGAAATAGACTTATTATAATTCAATAATTTATCTAGATTATATAAGAGTGAAGATCGATCGGAAAAGGCTTCAAAAGCGCCACTCTTAATTAAACTCTCTAAAGACTTTTTGTTTAAATCTTTATTATTAATTCTTTCTAAAAAATCAAAAATATTTTTATATGGCCCTTGTTTTTTCCTCTTGTCAATAATTACATCAACAATATTATCACCAACATTTTTAATCGCTTTTAAACCAAAGCGAATAGTATTTACTTTAGTATTAACTGATACCGCCTGGTTTTCTTTAGTTCCAGGAGTCACAACAGTAAAAGAGTCAAATGATTCATTAATATCAGGCGCCATTACCTTAATGCCCATGGCTCGACATTCTTCAATTTCAATCGCAATACGATCGTTGTCATGTTGATCAGCGCTTAATAGTGCCGCCATAAATTCAACTGGCCAGTGAGCTTTAAGATAGGCTGTTTGATAACCAATCATTGCATAACAAGCAGCATGACTACGATTAAAACCATAACCCGCAAACGGTTCAATAAAAGCAAAAACTTGTTTAGCTAAATCCTCATGGATACTATTTTTTACACAACCTTCAATAAACTTAACCTTCTGTTCAGCTAAAAGAGAGGCTATCTTTTTACCCATTGCTTTACGTAATATATCAGCATCTCCTGGGGTAAATCCTGCTAAAGATCGAGCGATTTGCATTACTTGTTCTTGATAAATTGCCACTCCATAGGTACGAGATAGAATGGGTTCTAGTTTCGGATGAATATATTTTATTAAACGTTTATCATGCTTATTCTTAATATAATCAGGGATCCATTCCATTGGTCCAGGACGATATAAGGCCACCATAGCAATAATGTCTTCAAACTGGTTTGGTTTAAGCTCTCTTAAATAGCGCTTCATCCCCGACGATTCAAATTGGAAAACTCCAGTAGTTTCTGCTTTCTGAAACAATTGATAACTCAGCTCATCATCTAATGGTAAGTTATCTATATCTATTTCAATGCCCCGTGTTTTTTTAATAATCTTTAAAGCAGATTCCATGATACTTAGATTCTTCAGACCTAAAAAGTCCATTTTTAATAAACCTAAATCCTCTACCGGATGTAAAGAGTATTGGGAAATGATTGTTTTATCAGAAGAAGAAGCATATTGAATTGGCACATATTCTGTTAAAGGTTTTGGAGTGATTAGAACTCCACAAGCATGAGTTGAAGTATGTCGAGCAACACCCTCTAAACGACGAGCATAATCTAAAACTTTTTTTGCTTCGGCCTCATTCTGATAAATTTCCTTGAGTTCGGGCACCTCTTTAATGGCTTTATCTAAAGTGTAAAACATAGGGATGCTCTTTGATATTTTATCGCAATAATCATAAGAGATACCTAGAACACGGCCCACATCACGAACAGCTGCCCTTGCCGCCATCGTACCAAAGGTAATAATTTGAGCAACATGATCATAACCATATTTTTCAGCTACATAATTTAAAACATCAGCTCTCCGAGAGTCAGCAAAATCCATATCAATATCAGGCATCGAAACACGATCAGGGTTCAAGAATCTTTCAAATAAAAGATCATACTGTAAAGGATCTAGATTAGTGATACCAGTTAAATAGCAAACTAAAGAACCAGCGGCGCTTCCCCTCCCTGGACCAACTACTATTTTATTATCCTTAGCCCAATTAACAAAATCAGCTACGATGATAAAGTAGGATGACCAACCCATTTTAGTAATCACTGCCAATTCATAATCTAAGCGCTCAATTATCTGATCTTTAGTTAAAGAATTAATAATCTCTTTTATTCCATCTTTCAATTGATAATCATTGGCTTTTTTTATTAACCCATATTTCTTAAACAGGCCCGCTTCACATAAATGACGCAAATATGAATCACCAGTAAAATTAGGTGGTACTTCAAAACTAGGTAATTGGATCTCTCCCAGAGTAATTTCTAAGTTACAAGCCTCAGCAATTTTGACAGTATTAGTAATTGCTTCTGGGACATGAGCGAATACTCTTTTCATTTCTGAACTTGGCCGTAAAGAATAGTCACCGAAACCAATCATCTTCATCCTATCAGCATCCTCTATCTTTTTTTTATTCTGAATACAAAGTAGGATATCTTGAGCCTCAGCATCTTCTGGTTTAACATAATGAGAATCATTAGTAGCTACTAAAGGTACTCCTAGTTCCTGAGAAAATTTAATTAATATTTGATTCACTTTATCCTGACCGTCTAATTCTGGATGATCCATTAATTCTAAATAGTAATTATCAACACCAAACAATTCCTGATATTCCAAAATTCTAGTTTTTGCTTGTTCTAAATTACCTGAAAGAATTAATTTAGGAATTTCACCGCCTAAACAAGCGCTAAGAGCAATAATTCCTTGATGATATTCTTTCAAAAGCTCCCAATCTACCCTTGGTTTATAATAGAAACCTTCAAGATGAGCGATAGAAACTAATTTTATTAAATTATTATAACCCTGATTATTTTTAGCTAACAGAACTAAGTGAAAACTCCGCGCATCTTCACGTGTTTGTTTATCATGTCTTGAGTTAGGGGCTAAATAAACCTCACATCCAATAATCGCTTTAATTCCCGCTTGTTTACATTTTTGATAAAATTCAATCGCTCCATATAGAACGCCATGATCAGTTAAAGCAATCGCTGGCGCTCCCTCTGTTTTGGCATGCTTGACTAAATCATCAATTTTACTAAGGCCATCAAGAAGCGAATAATGACTATGATTGTGTAAGTGAATAAACATGATTTTAATGCAAATTATCTTTTCTACCCATTAACTATAACAAGTTTATTAAACCCTGCCAATTCAGAATATCAAAACAGATAAACAGCTTAATAAATTATTATTTTAAAAAAAGAAGAAATTTTCACTCCTTTTTTTCTAATATTATTAAATATAAATTTTAATTATCCAAGTTTCTCTAAAATATTATCTAATTCCTCCTCGCTATAGAAATCAATCTGAATACGACCACCTTTCTTTTTTCGATTAATCTTAACCTTTGTTGCAAAAAATGCTCTTAATTGTTTTTCTTTGGCTTCATCAGCATAATTAATTTTAACTCGAGACATTTTTGTACCTCCGGTTCTTTTGATTTCCTCATGAGTTTGAGCAACACTGAGATTTTGATGAATTATTTTCTTAAATAAAATGAGTTGCTTTGTCTCACCAGAAACCCCTAATATGTATTTAGCATGCGCCTCGCTAATACGACCCGAACTCAAAGCTTTTTGTATCTCCTCAGGTAGTTCTAATAGCCTTAAAGTATTAGCTACGGTTGATCTAGCCTTAGACACACGTTTTGCCGTTTCTTCTTGGCTAAGCTTAAACTCCTCCATTAATCGACGATAGGCCCGGGCGGTTTCAATCAGATCAAGATTTTGTCTCTGTAAATTTTCTATTAAAGCTAATTCTAACTTAGTCTGCTCGTCAGCTTCTCTTACAATCACTGGAACTTTAGACAACTTCGCAATATTCGCGCTCCGCCAGCGTCTCTCACCAGCAATTAACTGATATTTATTTCCTTTTTTAGTAGCAATCAATGGTTGCATGATCCCGAATTTTTTAATTGAATCAACTAATTCCTGAAGTGAGATTTCACTAAAATTATGTCTTGGTTGATAGGGATTAACCTCAATTAAGGCTGGATCAATTTGAAAAATACGTTCGTTATTTTCGAGTTCTTGCTTAATTAAATTAGCTCCAACAATTGAACTAGCGTTGCGATCTATTGTTTTCTTGGGAATAAGAGAACTTAAACCCCGGCCTAATGTTTGTGACATAAGTTCTATATTTATTTATTTAAATCAATTAACTCTTGAGCTAAAGATTCATAAGCTAAGGCCCCTCGAGATCGAGGATGATATTGTAAAATACTGAGTCCATGGCTAGGAGCTTCAGCTAACTTAACACTACGAGGAATAATTGAAGAAAATATTTTACCAGGAAAATGTTGTTTTAGTTCTTCTAATACAGCTCCAGATAATCGATTACGTTTATCAAACATAGTGACAACAGCTCCTAAAATTTCTAAAGAAGGTTTTAGATTATCTTGAACCAATTTAATTGTATCGAGCAATTGCCCTAAACCCTCTAAGGCATAATATTCGCTTTGAATTGGAATCATAATAGCATCAGCGGCGACCAGACTGTTGACAGTTAAAAGTCCTAAAGATGGTGGCCCATCAATGATGATGTAATCATAGTCAGATCTCAATTCTTCTAGCAATAAAGCTAAACGAAACTCCCGATTTTCCATTGTCACCATTTCAATCCCAGCGCCTGCTAAGGCCACTGTCGCCGGAGCAACGCTATATCTTTTTTGTTTTGTTTTCACAATGACTTCTTGGATCCTTTTCTGACCCAAAATAGCTTCATAAAGACCGGCTTCAAGTTTTTGATGCTCAATTCCTAAGCCAGAGGTGGCATTTGCCTGCGGATCAAGGTCAACTAAAAGTACTTGCTTGCCTAATGAAGCTAAATAAGCACCTAAATTTAAAGTGGTGGTAGTTTTCCCTACCCCACCTTTCTGATTAACAATGGCAATAATTTGCGCCATAGGAAAAATAAATTAAAAAAACCTAAAAAGTCGAATTAACAAATAAGCAAGAATAAATTAATTTAAAACTAAAACAATTTTAGCTTAATATTTATATTATATCTTAAAAAAACTGCTTTGACAATTATTATTTTCTCGCTTATACTTGAACACATAAAGAAAAAAGCCGCGATGGCGGAACTGGTAGACGCGCACGACTCAAACTCGTGTGGAGGCAACTTCATGAGGGTTCGACCCCCTCTCGCGGCACATAAAAGAGACTTATTAAAAGTCTTTTTTTGTAGCTAAAGGCATATCATCTAATCGATGGCTTCTAAATAATAGGGCGGTTAAATAGAAACCGTCCCATTATTTTGTATGATTTAGATAAATAAACTTAGACTCATTTAAAGAGCTATCTCAGCTTTTGAAATCTGACACTAAAGACTGGCTCATATTCTACTTGATGCTCATCAAGCACTTTAAGCTCTTCTCCTTTGGTAAACTGAATTAAGGCAATATCACTTAGAATTTGTTTATCACCAGCAATATTTAATTTTAAGCCCTCTAATTTATTAAACTCCTCTTTGAAGTCTACTTGTACCCCAGCTTCTATTTGTTTCTTTCTGATCTTTAAAGCATCTAGCTCCTGAAGAATCTCTTGGTAGTTTGCGTTAACTGAAAGCGCGTCACGATAGATTCGCTTTAATTCTCGTTGATCTTTTTGGTATTTTTGTAAGCGGTTGAAAACATCATGTAATTTAGACATAGATAAATATAAAATTAAATATTAATATGAAGCTGCAGAGATTATAGCACAGATTATTTTATAAAAAAATTACTCAATAAATAAAGAGTATTCACAAGATAATTGAAATATTTTAGAGGAAATAAAAAAGGATCGCTACAGAAACGATCCTAAATTTTTTAAAGTAAAACTATTGTTGCCAGCACTGAAACAAGATAGTAGCCAGCAAATAAATAGATTTTTTTTACAACTGGCAAAAAAGGTGACAAATATAATATCAATCTTCCAGCTATGAGAAAGTTGATACCAAAACATAGGGTCAAACTAAGCGACATTAAGAATATCGACACAAAGATAGCCACCAAGTTAAAAACCATAGCACTAAGACATAATATTGTCGCCCATTTACGACTACATATGTAAAAAGTGTCAGCTACCGTCAAACTTAAGAAACTAAAGATAAGTAATAAAACGATGACTGTTTTTTTCTCACCGCTATAAGTTTCTTTTATTAGCAATAAATAATCCAAAGAAGAATCATACTTATATGATTCCCGATGAATAATTGTCTCGGCTGTAAAAAAGTCATTCATCTGAACAAAAAGCTCTTTTTCACCGATTAAAATAAGGCTATCTGGGTAATGTTTCCCTAAGATAAGTGCATTATTGTAAGCTCTCGGATTAGTTTTTTTGATTGATGAAAATGGATCTCTCTCGATTTCCAGGGTTTGAGCGCTGATTACTAAACTGCCCAGCAATAGCAAATACAAAAAGATTATTTTTCTCATTGATAATTATATTTTATTTTAATGAACAATTAATTCTCAAGAAATCAAATTAACATATTTACAAACTATTATCAATAACTCCTCCTCCTAGAAGCTTCTGCTTGTCATAAAAGACAGCGCTTTGACCACTAGCAATGGCTCTGATTGCTTTCACTAGCTCGACTTTAACCGCGCCAGCCTCATAGGGACTAACTCTGGCCGCTACTGCTTCTTGACTATAGCGGATAGCAACTTGACAAGTTCTACTGGACTTCAGTGCCTCGCCTGAGAGCCAATTTAAGTCTCGAACAATAAATTCCTTTTTTTCTAAAAAACTAATATCTAAGGCTGAAGCCACCCAAAGAATATTATTTTTAATATCTTTCTCAGCTACATAATATGGTCCGTCACCGCCAATATCAATGCCCTTCCTTTGACCTAAGGTATAAAGCGCTAGACCTTGATGTCGTCCAATAGTTTTACCCGTTTCCTTAAGCTTAATATCACCTAGCACCAATTTTAAATGTTTTTTTAAGAAATCACTATGAAGCCCCGTAATAAAGCAAATATCTTGACTTTCTTTTTTATTAGCCGTAATAAGTCCAAATTTATTTGCCAATTCTTTTACTTCATCTTTAGTATAATTACCTAAAGGAAAATATAAATTTTTTAATTGGCTTTGATTTAAGTTATATAAAAAATATGATTGATCTTTTAATTTATCCTTGGCTTTAAAAACAGCTATTGAACCATCATTATTTTTTGCTGTTCTTAAATAGTGTCCCGTAGCTAAAAAATCATAAGCTAAAGCTAAAGCTTGCTTAAATAATAGTCCAAGCTTAATTTCTCGATTACAGACAACGCAAGGATTAGGGGTTCTACCAGATTCATACTCAAATAAAAAATAGTCAACTACTTTCTGTTTAAATTCAAGCGACAAATCTAAGCAAAAAAAAGGAACCCCAATTTTTTGGGCTATTTTTTTTGCGTCCTGACAGGCTAAATCTGAAGAAATATGATTTTCAAAATTATTCTTTTTTTCTATGCTCTCCTCTTCAGATTCTTGCCACAGCCGTAAAAAAACGGCACTAACATCATGACCCTCATTAACTAAAAGCTGAGTAGCGACTGCAGAGTCTACTCCGCCTGAAAGAGCAACTAATATTTTTAACTTTTTTTTCTGACTTATAATCCTTTTACTCATATTAATACTAGTCCTTAAGCCTCTAATATAATTGTCACTGGACCATCGTTTATCAGCTCTAACTCCATCTGAGCGCCAAATATGCCACTCTGAACCTCAATGCCATGATCTTTCAGCTGCTTCGTCAGGAACTCAATTAAAAACTCAGCTTGAGCAGCAGGGGCTGCTTCAGTAAAGCTGGGCCGATTACCTCTACTACAATCAGCATAGAGAGTAAACTGAGATACTAATAATATTTTAGCTCCAGAACCTTTAATTGAATTATTTAATTTAGCCCTATCATCAGCTAATATCCTTAAATTAGCTATCTTATCAGCCATTTTTAAAACGAGCTCTTGATCATCATTTTGATGTACTGCAATTAGTATTAAAAAACCTTCATTAATATGACTAATTATCATATCATCCACTTTCACTGAAGCTCTTTTAACTACTTGAATTACCGCCCTCATACTAAAGATTCTTAAATAAATGTAAATATTGTTCTGCTGTTTTTTCCCAAGAAAATTCTTGAGCTCGTTTCAACCCTGATTCAACTAAACTCAATTTTAAATCATCATCACTTATTAGCAACTCTAAAGCTTTAGCGATTTCACTAATATCATAGGGATTAAGCATGATAGCAGACTCAGCTACCACTTCTGGGATACTAGAAACATTACTAGTAATAACGGCCAAACCTCTGTCCATTGCCTCTAAGACCGGTAAACCAAAACCTTCATAATATGATGGATAAACAAATAATTCCGCCCGTTTATATAATAATTCTTTTTCACTATTACTAACATAACCTAAGAACTTAATATCATGGCGATAGGGGGAGTCTTCCCAAGCCTGAAATATATCTCTATTTCGCCAACCTTTAGCTCCGGCTAAGACTAATTGGACGTCGACTAATTTAATATTATTATTGCGAAAAAGATTATAGGCATGAATTAAACCGATTAAATTTTTTCTTGGTTCAATCGTGCCTAAGTATAGAATAAATCGGGAGCCCAAATCATGTAATTTAAAAAAATCTTTTTCTTCTCTGTTATTTGGCAATGAGTGAACAGGATTAACACCTGAATAAATAGTTTTAACCTTTTCTGGATCAATATCTAATAGTTCGATGACATCTTGACGAGTATTTTCTGAAACTGCAATGATTGCGCTTGCTTGTTTAGCTAAATTCTTAACTCGTAGAGCTCGGTGCCAAATATTTTTACGGCGATTAAAAAATTCGGGATAACGGATAAAAGATAGATCATGAATAGTTAAAACATGCTTAGCCTTATTTGAAAGCCTAGTAAAGTTAAAGTGAGGTGACCAGAAAACGTCAACTCCACCTAAAATTTTATCAATTTTTGGCTGAGCTAAAAGAGACTGTAAACCATAATTAAATAATTTATTAGGATAAGCTAACTTTTTAACTTTTAGATTCTGATGATTAAATTTACCAATACGAGAACTGCAATCAGCAAAAGAATTGTAGAAAAGAGAAAATTCATCTTCAGTATTTTTTTCTAAAATAGTTCGTAATAAAATCGAGGTATAATCAGCTATACCGCTATATTGTTTATCCATTAAAACACGAATGTCTACCCCTAGCTTCATAATATAAATATTTATTTATTTAAATCAATATTCTTTGCTTTTAAAAAACTAAACAGCTGATCTTTAAAATTGTTAATAGAATATTTATCAGACATTGTTTTGATTTCTTTTGAATCCCAAATTTTTTTACCATTCTCTAAATCAGCACTAAATTCACGAACTAGATTAGCTATAGCTGAGCTGCTTTGCTCTTCAAAGAATAGACCATTCCTGCCCGCTATTATAGTTTCACTGGCCCCACCACGGTTATAGGCTAAAACAGGCCGTCCAGCTGCCATTGATTCAATAGTAGTAATACCAAAGTCCTCTTCTTGAGGATTAATGAAGGCTAAAGCCTCTGAATATAATTTTGCTTTCTCTGACTCATCTACCCTACCTAAAAATTCAATATTTGAAGCCAAATCAGCAATATTTTTCAATCTTTTTAAATCATGACCATCACCAAAAACCTTCAAGCGATAATTAGGGCCTAATTTTTTAAAAGCCTCAATCACAATATCAACTCGTTTATATGGTGTTAAACGACAACCAATTAAAAAATATTGCTCCTCTTTTATCTGCTTACTTAAATCACTAATCATAAACTTTTCAGTCTCAACTGGCGGATAAATGAGCTGAGCTGAGCGGCGGTAATATTTATTAATTCTCTTAGCCACTGTTTTCGAATTAGCGATATAATAGTCCACTCTTTGGGCAGCATTATAATCCCATATGCGAAGCCCCCCTAAAATCAAAGAAATTATTTTTTTTAACCATTTATTATATTTAAGTTCATTTAAATACTGATGAGCATCGCTCCACAAATATCGTGTAGGTGTATGACAATAACAAATGTGGGTTGTATTTGGACTAGTAATTACCCCTTTAGCAAAAGCACTGGCGTCCGAAATCACTAAATCATAGGGTCTTAAATCAAAAAATTCTACAGCCATCGGCATAAAAGGCAAATACCATTTATAGTGTTTAATTCCACCAGGTAATCTTTGGATTACCGAACTTTCAATATGACGATCAGCAAAATTCTTAGCTACCTTTTTTTTGTCATATAACAAAGTGTAAATAGGAGCTTCAGGAAAAATATCACTCAAAACTTTAAGTACTTTTTCAGCCCCACCTTCTTGTGCTAAGTGATCATGAATTAAAGCGACTTTCATGTATTTATTAGTTATTCCGCTTGACGATGTTTAATCACCGCTAAGGGTGTTTTAAATAAAATAGCTATATCCATTAGCATTGACCAATTTTCTAGATAGTAGACATCAAGTTTCATCTCTTCTTCAAATAATAGATCACTGCGACCAGAAACTTGTGCCAAACCAGTTATTCCAGGTTTAACTGCTAAAGCTTTTCGATGATGGTTTTCATATTTAGCTACTTCTTCTGGTAAATG
Organism: uncultured Gammaproteobacteria bacterium; assembly: GCA_964446775.1. GTDB lineage: Bacteria > Patescibacteriota > Patescibacteriia > Patescibacteriales > UBA12465. Next base: position 12,930 of record CAYURA010000021.1, read on the forward strand.
AGGACGTGGCCCGACTAAACTCATCCTACCGCTAAAAACCAGAAATAACTCAGCCAACTCATCTAAAGACCAACGTCTAATAAAGCGACCAAAACCAGTTACCCTAGGATCGTCTTTTATTTTAACTAAAGGCCCATCAGTCCTTAAATTTTTTTCTTGAAGCTCCTGATATCTCATGCTATCAGTATTAGCTATCATTGATCTAAATTTATAATACTTAAATGGTTCGCCTCCTTCGCCCACACGGGTAACATAAGTGCCATCATCGCGTTTCGAAAAAAAGACCGGCCCTCTAGAGTCTAATTTGATTATAATTGCAATGAGAAATAGAACTGGTGCTAAAATAATTATTAAAATACCAGAAACAATTATATCAAAAATACGTTTCCAAATCCTACCCCAACCCTCTAAAGTAGTTTTTTTGACCTCAACAATAGGTACTCCCAAAAGATCTGTCACTTCTGTACGTAATACTTTGACCTCTAATAAATCAGCCACATACTTATAAACTAAATGATTTTCTGATGCATAGTCATATAAACGTAGAGCCTCTGCTTTACTCAGATTCGGATCACTTTGCATTATTTCATCAACTCTTTTCAATTTCATTAACTCAGTTAATTCAGCTACGCTATCAAGTGAAAAATCACGTAAACGACGCACTACTTGATAGCCTAGATTTGGTTTAGCTGCAAATTCAGCGATTAACTTTTCAGTCGTTTTACTACTTCCAACTAGAACTAAGTGACGAACTCCCAAGCCAAAGCGGAGTAAGTAACGTTTTAACCAGCGTACAAATAAGCGACCTAAGCTAATATAGATGATAGCAAACAACCAGGTAGCAATCACAATAAAACGAGAATCAAATAATTCTCGTCTAAAAAAAATAAATATAGCAATTAAAGCTAGACCAGTTGAACAAGCTAAAATTACTCGAGCCAACTCTTTAGCTACATTAGCTGGTCGACGGAAGCTATAAAGTCCAGAAAAAGTAAAAACAAGAATCCAAGTAGCTGCAATTACTAAGACTAAATAAAAATAGTTTTCAAAAGGTAGTTCAAAGATAATAGGCCTAATATCTCTTGTGGTGTCAGAAAAACGGAGTTGATATGCAGATATAGCAGCTAAAACAATCATAATGTAATCTAAAGGCACTAAAATAGAACTAAAAAAAAGATCTGGTTTTTTCATATTAATTATTAAATAAATAATATTATTGATACTGGGGCAAGCGATAAGCCGGATTCTGTCGTGAGCGGCCATTTATCTAGCCTAATTGTTACCAATTAGATCAGGCGAACCACTTTTTACCTTATCACTAAGGCTTTGTTCTTGCTTCAGACAGGGTTTACCCCGAATCTGCTGTTACCAGCAGTCGCTGCTTGTAGCCAAAAGACATCAAGCAACTTTTCACCTTTCTCCGATAAATCGGATAGTATTGTCTCTGTGGCACTTTCCCTAAGATTACTCTTGGCGGACGTTATCCGCTGTCTTTTTATATGAAGTCCGGACTTTCCTCTTCTTTTGCTAATGCGAAAAAAGCGGCCGCTTACTTGCCCCAATCAATATCTATATGATAGTAAAAAATGAGAAAAAAATCAACCCTAATTACCCTAATGTAAAGGCAATATAGAAATGTCATAGTGGTGGGCAATTTAGAAATGTCATA
>CAYURA010000022.1:0-14202 GCA_964446775.1 uncultured Gammaproteobacteria bacterium
TAATATGAAATTAAAAAGAATAAAAAATAAAAGAAAATGGCAGGGCTTAAAAGTTATTTTACGGGTTGATTTTAATATTCCTAGAATAGGAAAAAAACTAGGAGAAGATTATCGCCTCCTTGCCTCTTTACCTAGTATTAATTATCTATTAGATAAAGGAGCGTCAATTATAATTATAAGTCACTGGGGCAATCCTGATGGGACTGATATGAATTTTTCAACTAAAGTTTTGGCAAAACGTTTAGCTAAATTGTCTGGTCATAAAATAAGATTTGTTCCTGACCTTATTGGCCCTAAAGCAAAAAAAGCAGCTAGTGCTTTAAAACCGGGAGAAATAATTTTTTTAGAAAATTTACGTTTTAATCCCGGTGAGAAAAAGAATGATAGCAATTTTGCTGAAGGCTTGGCTGATCTAGCTGATATTTATGTAAATGATGCTTTTTCTGTTTGTCATCGTGAACAAGCATCTGTTAGTGCCTTAAGCAATCTTTTGCCAGCTTTTGCCGGCTTACAGTTAGAGCAAGAGTTAAAGCATTTGGATAAGGCCTCTAAACCGGTAAAACCACTAGTTTTAGTAATGGGTGGTGCTAAAATAAGTACTAAGGCACCCATGATAGAAAATTTAGCTGGGTCTGCGAATAAGATAATTATTGGAGGTGCTCTTGCTAATAATTTTTTGAAATATTATAAATATGAAGTTGGTAATTCTTTCTATGACGAGAAGTCGAATTCAGTCATTGCTTCACTCCTGAAGAATAAAAAGATTGCTAATAAAATTGTTTTGCCAATTGACGTGATTGTTAAGAATTATAAAGGAAGTCCTTGTCGGCGATTAATTTCTGATCTGAAAAAAACGGATACAATCTTAGATATTGGGCCAGATACGATTATTATTTTTAGTGCATTGATTAGGAAAGCGCAGACAATAATTTGGAATGGACCAATGGGGAAGTTTGAAGAGATTCATTATAAGCATGGTAGTCTGGCTTTAGCTTCAGTCATTGCCGCTAGGTCAACTGGACGAGCTTACGGCTTAGTAGGGGGTGGAGAAACTGTTTCTGCCTTGAAGTTAACTAGAATGGAGAGTCATGTTGATTGGGTGTCTACTGCTGGCGGGGCGATGTTAGCCTATTTAGGTAAAGAGCCTATGCCAGGATTAAAAAATTTATTTGTTAAATAAGATATAAATTATGACTAAAAAGACTACTAATCAAATAAAGTTTTTAACTGCTCGAGAGATTTTAGACTCTCGCGGGTACCCAACGCTTGAGGTTTGTCTTATTTTAAACTCGGGACAAAAAGTTAAAGCTAGTGTACCAGTCGGGGTTTATGATCATGCGAAAGTACAAGATCTGCGTGACGGTGACCACCGACGCTATAATGGCCATGGAGTCTTGTTAGCTGCAAACCATATTAATGAATTAATAGCGCCACGAGTTATTGGGATGTCAGTTTTAGACCAAGAACAGATTGATCGCCTGTTAATTGAATTAGATGATACTTCTGATAAGAGACAATTGGGGGCTAATACGATGATGGTGGTTTCTATCGCTGTTGCGAGAGCAGCTGCTTTAAGTGAAGGGAGGGAATTATTTTCTTATTTAATTGACAACTTTAATTTATCTGGCACCTCTCTATTACCTGTTCCATTATTTAATTTATTCAATGGCGGACCTCATGCTGATACAAATTTAGATTTTAAAGAATTTCTATTAATACCTAATATAAAATCTCAGCGGTTTAATGCGAGCAGTAAAGAGGGATCGATGCAAAGAATCGTGAGGGCAGGGGCAGAAATATATCACGCTTTAGGAAAAATATTAATAAATTCTGGCTATGATTCAGACACTGGCCTAGAAGGAGGTTATGCTCCTGATATGGATTCATCAATACAAGCTTTAGAATTTATGATGGCGGCAATAATAAAAGCTGGCTATAAAGCAACTGAGGATTTTTCTCTAGGTTTAGATATTGGTTCAGCTCAATTATATGATGAGTCATCTAAACAGTATGTTTTTGCTCTTGATAATTTATATTTTAATTCTTCTAATTTAGTTAGCTTATATGAAGAGTGGTTACAAAAGTTTCCAATCACATATTTAGAAGATGGGCTATCTTCTGAAGACTGGCCAGCATGGCGTGAAGCAACATCTCTCTTAGGTGATAAGTTAGTTTTAGCTGGAGATGACCTATTTCTTAGCAATTTAGAAAGGATCAGAAGAGGGATAGCGGAACAAGCAGCTAACGCCGTGGTAATCAAACCGAACCAAATTGGGACCTTGACAGAAACAATAGAATGTGCAAAATTAGCTAAACGACAAAACTATCAATTAATCATTTCTCATCGTAGTGGTGAGACTAATGATGATTTTATTGTTGATTTAGCTGTAGCACTAGGAGCTCAGTTTCTTAAGGCAGGATCCTTATCTCGTGGTGAAAGAGTGGCAAAGTATAATCGGTTAACAGAAATTTCTGCCATCTTAAATAATTCATAAATTTAATTATGTCTGAAACTGATGATATTAAGCAAGAATCTAGAAAGGCTGAGCAAAAAAAAAGATTAGTCTGTCTTTTTTTAGATGGCTTGGGTGTAGCCGCTGATAGCGAAGTTAACGCGGTAAGAATGGCTAAAATGCCAAATTTAGCTAAGTATGTAAAAAATTATCCTGTGAGTCTATTATCCAGTATTACCAAAGATGAGCGACGTCGCTATTGGGCTTTAGGATCTGGAATGAGTGCAGATAATGATTTATTTCCTCAAGCTAAAACTGCCTTGAGTTCAATTTTAAGTGATAATGGTTATCGGCAATTAAAAATCTGTGCTAGCGAACAATCTTTATTATTAAATCTATTTTTTAATAATTATAAAGAAATACCCTATCTTAATGAAGATAGAATTTGTCTAAATACTCCAGGAATTGATGAATCTTTAGTTGATTTTACTAAGAATTTAATAAAGTTAGTTAAAAAACAATACAAGAATAATAGTTATGATACAATTTTTGCTAGCTTGCCTTCAATTCATGAAGCTGCTACACGTGGAGGATTTACTGAAACAGTGAAGAATCTTGAGTTGATGGATAAATTATTACCTAAAATAATTGATTTAGTTTTAGTTAATGACGATTTATTAGTGTTATGTTCCCCTTACGGTAATGCTGAGCGAACTAAAGACTTAGCAGCAGATTGGGAAGACAAAACAGCTACTAATAATCCAGTGCCTCTCGTTATCATAGGCAATGCTTATGAAGGAAAAACTATTGGACTAGCTGATCCACTAGAAGGTGATTTAAGCGTTCTTGCGCCGAGTGGTATTTTAGCTGATTTTGCACCAACTATTCTAAGTCTCTTGAATCTAGATCAAAGTACGGAGATGGAAGGAGAGAGTTTAATTTAAAAATTTTTTTTAATAAATATAAAAGGAGGAAAGATGAAAAATAATGTAAATAGGACGAGAAAAATACACGCTATTTCTCATGAGCAAAAAGAGCTTGAAGGAAAAGTCAAGCAAAACAAAGGGAAAACAATAAAACCAGTCCCTTTTGAGGAAATTGGCCCAGGTTATAGCGTGGGGTCACTTGGTTTAGGTCGAATATCTTAAAATTTAATACAAAAAAATTTAAATTTTAAGGAAAATAATAAGGTCACTCGAAATAAGTGACCTTTTTTAATAGTATTAAATTACTTTCTAAAATCCAAGTTGCCAGCCTAGAGTACTTACAACTATGCCAATTATGGCGCCGATAATAACTTGTATGGGGGTGTGCCCAATTCTTTCAAGCAGATTAGGATAATAGTCATCTAGAAAATCATCTTCTTTTAGGTCTTTTACTAAAATATTTAAAGTTTTACCATGTTGTCCAAGATAATTACGCAAGCCAATTGCGTCGGTAACAATAATTAGCATAAAGACAAAGGCAATAGCAAAAGAAGCAGAGTATAAGCCATCGCGCAGCAAGACTATTGTAGATAGAGAGGTTACAGTTGCAGTATGACCACTTGGCATATCAGAGTAGGCAAAAATATCGTGCCAGTGGAATGATCTATTACGGATTATTTTGATAATTATTTTTGTTCCTTGAGCGATAATAAAGGCAATAATGGGATAAATTAGATAAGGTAGCATATATTTAGAAATCTAAATTTATAACCTTTTTAGCATGAGTTTGGATAAAGTGTTTACGCGGCGCAACATTATCACCCATTAACATGTCAAAAATTTGATCAGCCCTAGCAGCATCTGCAATAGTCACCTTCTTAATAATTCTTTTCTCAGGGTCCATTGTAGTAGCCCAAAGTTGTTCTGGGTTCATTTCGCCTAAACCTTTGTAACGTTGGATCATAATTTTTTGATTTGTTTTAGTTTTTAGGTCTTTGCTTTCTTCAATCTCAATTATTTCTTTATCAGTGTCATTATCATTTTCTTCAGTATTCTCGGTTTCTTCTATAATCCCTCCAAAATCTAAAATAATTTTATCTTTTTCATCGTCACTGTAAGCGTAGGCTATACTATTGCCTTTTTTAATTTGATATAGCGGCGGCTGGGCGATATAGACATGACCTTTATCAATGAGAGCAGTGAAATATCGGAAGAAAAGAGTTAGGAGTAGGGTGCGTATATGGGCTCCATCAACATCAGCATCAGTCATAATAATTATTCGATGATAGCGTAATTTATTTAAATCAAGTTGTTCATCAATGTTGGTTCCCAGAGCAATAACCAAATTTTTAATTTCTATATTAACGAGCATCTTATCAAGCCGAGCTCGTTCAACATTTAAAATTTTACCTTTTAAAGGCAAGATAGCTTGAAACTTTCGATTTCTACCTTGTTTAGCACTTCCCCCAGCTGAATCACCCTCAACAATATATAATTCGCAGTCTTCAGCTTTGCGACTAGAACAATCGGCTAATTTACCTGGCAGGGTCATTCCTTCCAGGGCTCCTTTTCTTAAAATTGTTGCCCTAGCTGTTCTCGCAGCTAAGCGAGCTTGGGATGAAAGAACGCACTTTCCTAGAATTGATTCAGCTTCTTTAGGATGCTCTTCTAAGAAAGTATTAAAAGCATCACCCATAATCTGCTCTACATAACCTTTCATTTCAGCATTGCCTAGCTTGCCTTTAGTCTGCCCTTCAAATTGAGGTTCTTTTAATTTGACGCTGATAATCGCTGTTAGACCTTCGCGCACATCTTCTCCGCTAAGATTTTCTTGTTTTTCTTTTAAGATATTTTTCGTTCGACCATAATTATTTAACGTCCTAGTAAGTGCGCTTTTGAAGCCTATTAAATGGGTTCCGCCTTCAAGATTATAGATGTTATTAGCAAAGGGAAGGACGGTTTCATTGTATTCGTCATTATATTGTAGAGCTATTTCAATCCTGTTTTCGTTTATTTCTTTATCAACATAAAAAATAGTTTCATTTTTTACACTCTTACCGCGGTGTAGGGATTTAATGTATGATTTAATTCCACCCTCAAAGTGGAAACGATAGTGTTTTTTTCGATGATCTGTTCTCTCATCAATAACATCGATACTAATATTTTTTGTTAAATATGATTGCTGGCGGATACGATCTAAGATTTTCCCCCAGTTGAATTCTAGTTCAGTAAAAATGCTAGAATCAGGTTTAAAAGTAATAGTGGTGCCTGTTTTGTCGCTTTTTCCAACAGTCTTAATAGCATGCTGGGGTTTTCCAGCTCTATATTCCTGACTCCAGGTCTTACCATCTCGAAATATCTCTGCTTTTAAATATTCACTTAAGGCATTAACTACCGAAACCCCGACTCCATGGAGCCCACCAGAAACTTTATAACCATTACCGCCGAATTTACCGCCAGCATGTAATTTGGTCAAGACGGTTTCTAGGGCGGAAAGACCTGTTACTTTATGGCGAGCGACAGGAATGCCTCGTCCATTATCCACGACCTTAACCATGCCATCTGACAATAGAGTAACAGATATTTTGTCAGCATAACCGGCCATTGCTTCGTCAATTGAGTTGTCTACTACTTCCCAAATTAAATGATGAAGGCCATTGGCGGAGGTAGAGCCAATATACATACCTGGACGTTTACGTACCGGGTCTAAGCCTTCTAGAACGGTAATATCATCAGCTCCATAATTATTATTTGTTTTATTTGTAGCCATAGAAAATAAAAAATTCCTGATTTTGGAATCACTATTTAAATATTATTTAACCTATTAACGCTTTTATTATAACAAAAATAATAATTTAAAGCAATCGGCATTTTATTTATTTTTTGTCTATCCTTGCTTTATATTTACCACTAATCATTAACTTATACAATCATTATAATAGTATTTCAAGTTTCTTTATTTGGCTTTTTTGGCTAATTAAGCTATTCTTTTAAAATATGATTAAAAATAAAAAAATATTTTTCTTATTCATAATATTTCTCGTCTTTATTGTTTCTACCGGTTTCTATTTATACAAACACTCCCAAGCAGGATATGCTGAGCAATTAAATATAAATAATATTGAGGAATCTGAGGATCTTAAGCCAGAATTTCGGTTTGAAAAGATTGAGATTATTCCTGGAGATACCTTTACAGCTCTTGCTAACCAGGCTGGCTTAAGTTCGGCTCAAGCTCAAGCTATTTATGATTGTGCTTACAAGGAATATGATTTAGCTAAAATTAAAGCTGGGAATTTTTTGGAATTGCTTTCAGATTATGAAACTGGAGAAATTAAAGAAATTATATATAAAATAGATAATGAAGAAGAGCTAGTGGTTATCCCTGATAGATTTGATGGTTATTCAGCTAGCTGTCGCTCCATTGCTTACGATGTCAAAATTGTTACTAAACAGGCAGAGATTAATAATTCATTATATTTATCTGCTCTAGAAATAGGGATGGATGAAAAAGCAGTGATTGAATTAGCAGAGGCTTTCCAGTGGACTATAGATTTTGCTATGGATCCCCGAGTAGGTGACACTTTTAAAGTTATTTATGAAGAAAAGTATATTAATGATGAATATGTTAGGCCAGGAAAAATTTTAGCTGCTCGTTATGTAAATAACGGTATTAGTCATGAGTTATATTATTTTTCAGAAAATGAAGATAATGAAGGCTACTTTGATGAAACTGGTAATTCAGTCCAAAAAATGTTCTTGAAAGCTCCTGTTGCCTTTAAGTATATTTCTTCAGGCTTTACTACTGGGTCTCGCTATATTGAAGCATTTAATGTTTCTACTGGCCATCGGGCAATTGATTATGCTGCGCCGATAGGCACGCCAATCAGGTCTGTGGGTGATGGAACTATCATCTCAGCTGCTTGGAGCGGGTCTTATGGTAATATGGTTAGTGTCAGGCATAATAGTACTTATACTACTAATTATGCTCACATGTCTAAAATGGTCGTTCGTTATGGGCAGAAAGTTAAACAAGGGGACATAATTGGTTACGTTGGCTCAACAGGTTTTTCTACTGGTCCCCATCTTCATTATGAGATGGTTCGCAATGGTATTAAAGTTAATCCATTAATTGAAATATTACCACCGGGTACAGCGATTAAGGAAGAAAATAAAGAACGATTTTTTGATAGTATTAGCAATTGGCAAGGCCAACTCCGAGATGAAGTTAATTAAAATAAAAGGCTCTAGAATAAAAGGCTCTAGAATTTTTTAGAAAAATAATCTATTATATAGTTAAGTTTAAATAATAATTTTTCTACTATGTCTAAAATATTAGTGACTGGTGGAGCTGGTTTTATTGGCTCAGTTCTAGTCGATCGTTTAATTCTAAATGGTCATAAAGTGACAATTTTAGATAACTTAATTTCTGGTTCTAAAGACTACTTAAATTCTCAAGCCACTTTTTGGGAATTAGATATTCTTGATAATGATTTAAGTGATCGTTTTAAGCAAGAAAATTTTGATTTAGTCTATCATTTAGCAGCTCAAATAGATGTGCGTGCTTCTGTCGTTGACCCTGCTTTTGATAATAGGGTTAATGTTCTTGGTGGACTCAATGTTTTAGAAGCTTCACGTCAAAGTGGTGTTAAAAAAATAATTTTTAGCTCAACTGGAGGAGCTATTTATGGTGAAACTGAAGATTTACCAACTACTGAGTACGCCGCTACCTATCCACTATCTCCTTATGGAATAAATAAACTAGCTTTAGAAAAATATATTAATTACTATTATCAGGTTTATGGTTTAAATTATACTATTTTGCGTTTTGCCAATGTATATGGGCCAAGACAGTATAAAGGGGGAGAGGCTGGTGTTATTGCCATTTTTACTGAAGCGGCTGCTAGTGATGGTTCTTGTACTCTTTTTGGTGATGGTTCACAGACTAGAGACTTTGTGTATGTTGATGATGTCGTCTCAGCATTAATTAAGGCAGGAATAATTGATTGTCGCTGCGAGATTAATATAGCCACCTCTAAAGAGACAAACATGCTGGAGATGATTGATGCAATTGAAAAGGCAGCTAATAGAAAATTAGATTTTAAAAAAGTAGCTGCTAAACCGGGAGAAGTGCTGCGTAGCTGTTTGTCTAATAAACGAGCTTTAGAAATTTTAGATTGGCGACCTCAGGTAGAATTTGCGGATGGAGTTAGGCAGACTTATGCATGGGTTAAAAAACAAATAGAGGATAATAAGATTTAATCTATTTATTATGAAAAAAATAATTGTAGCAAATTGGAAAATGCAGCTTTTAAACAGCGAGGCTAAAGCTTTGGCCTTAAATTTTTTTGAAGAATTAAAGGATTCAAAAAATAATATTGTCATCTGTCCAGATTATTTAAGTCTAGTTGATATTGCTAGAATAATAAAAGAATCTCAGTTCTTATTAGGTGCTCAGGACTTAGCTGCCTATGATAGGGGAGCTTATACGGGGGAAATTTCTGCAGAATCTTTGAAGGAGTTAGGGGTTTCTTATGTCATTATTGGCCACAGTGAACGTCGCTCATATTTACAAGAATCGGATAAATTAATTTCTGAAAAAATAAAAAAAGCGATTAAAAATAAATTAATCCCTATTCTTTGTGTGGGAGAAAACGCAGCTGAAAGGAAACAGGGAAGGGCTAATATGGTTATTCGTAGACAGCTTAAGGGGGCCCTATCATCCCTAAAATCTAGCGAATTAAGCAAGCTACATGTTGCTTATGAGCCAATTTGGGCTATTGGATCTGGTCGTTATTGTGATGCTGAGCAGGCAAGGTCTATTAAATCGTTAATCATTGATTGTTGTTTAAAGCTCGGTGTTAAAAAGGTAAAAGTTCTTTATGGCGGGAGTGCTAATATAGAAAATGCTAAATCTTTTTTATTCAAAGCTTCTTTTTCTGGCCTATTAGTTGGTGGCGCTAGTTTAGAGCTTGATAGTTTTAGGCAAATTGTAAATCTTTAATAGTTATGTTAGAAATTATTGCTTGGATATTATTAATTATATCGTTAATAGTAATCATTACTATAATATTGCGTCGTTTTCCAGCTTTAGCAATTCTAAATGTAGATAATATTCCTGGTCAAAAAGAGGCTAAATTTAAAGATAAAATATTAAAACAAAGAGTAGAGCGAGATTTTTTTTCAATATCAAGAAGAATAAATAAATTAAAAAGAAAAATTGGGACAGCGATTAGCCAATTTTTTAGTTTACGTTATAAAAAATTACAAAAGTTAAAAACAGATTTAAAGAAATATAAGAAGCTAAGTTATAGAGAGAAAAAAGCAAGAATTGAGAATCTTTTTGTTAAATCACTGGGTCATATTAATGATGAAGATTATGAAAAAGCTGAGGCTAGCTTAATTGAAATAATTAGTCTGGATCCTAAAAATATTAAATCCTTTTTAAAATTAGCTGAGTGTTATCGTCTTCGTAAAGTCTATAAAGAAGCAAGAGAAACATTAGAGCACGGCTTAAAGTTAACAAGACAATTAAAAAATGACCCTGAGCTTTTAGAGGGTTTAGTTATTCCGGAAATAATATTTTCCTTAGCCGAACTATGCCAAGAGGCAGAAATGTATCCTGAAGCACTTGAATATAGTCTACAAGCTATTGATATTGAGCCGATGAATCCGCGTTATCTTGATTTAATTTTAGATTTGAGTATAATTAAAAAAGATAAAAAATTAGCTTTAGAAACCTGGGAGAAACTATCAAACACTAATCCAGATAATAAAAAATTAAATCAATTGAAAGATAAAATTGATCTATTAATAGAATAGTATATTGCCGTTTTAGCTCAGCTGGTAGAGCATTTCCATGGTAAGGAAAAGGTCTCGGGTTCAAATCCCGAAAACGGCTCAGAGATTAAAAAAGACTGTCTTAAAAAATTAGACAGCCTTTTATTTTATTCATATTATAACTTGGTGATAGAAAAGATAAAAAATTAATCAATTCTACTTTTTCCAAGCAGCTTCAAAGGCAGCAGCAGCAGCATCATCGCTTGCTTCAGGGTTTTTAAGCTTATAATCTTCAATCCATTTTTCCAAAGCTTCTAAATTCTCATCAAAGGCTTCTGGGCCATCTTCGTAGCTTTCCCTTTCTTTAATGTAGCGACTAAAGTTATCAAACTTTTTGTCAAAGGCTGCTCTGATGATAAGAAGAACCACAGCAATCCCAAGGATTATAACTAATGCCTTTTTTAATTTATTGTTTATAGAATCTTATTATAACATCTAGCTAGTGAGTATGAAATCTGTCTTGCTCAGCCAAAGATTAGATAATCAAAACATAAAAAAGAGACTGCCTATATTAATTAGGCAGTCTTTTATCATATTTTTTCGTTAATATCTCGTACATTTTGGATAATTGTAAAACTTATCTTTCCTTTTAAAATCTTTTCCACCACTGGGGTGGCGTAAATCTTAAGACTTCGATTTTGTGTCCTAATGTACTTTATTAGGCTTAGGAAAGCTTTTATTTTTGCTTCATCGATGGAGAAATCAGTTTCCCCATGAAGAAGGAGATAGTTGCTTTCATTTTTAAGCAACCTTTCAAACTCGACTGAACGCCCATTTAATGGCACGTTGAAAGGAATAAGTCCTATCTTACCGACAGAATCCTTCAATTCTTGATGGAAGCTGTCGCACGAATTGTATTTTGACAGCCTGACATCCAAACTGTCAAATAGGCAAAATACTAGAATTGGAGCAACTTCTTCAGTTCTCCATGGTTGACTTCTCCATTTACGGTCATTTTTTCTCGCCATGTTTTTATTTTTTTTGTAAGTACTATATTGATTAATTCAATTTTAAAATTAATATCACTACTTGTCAATCCTGAATTGGCTTGAACTTGACAAATACTAATTATTTTAGTATAATGTATAGTTATGATTGGACATTAAAAAATAAGGTTAGATTTGGTTAATTACCAAGATCGTCTGTAAACAGGCGGTTTCAGTAATTAATCAAATTGTTAAACTTTCATAAAAACAAAAAAATGAATAAAAGAAATGCAGAAAACAAAAAGAAGAGTATTTTCCAGGATGCATTGGGACAACTAGTGCCCATATTCGTCCCCTGGGCAATTGATCAATTATTAGCCATAGTTCCAGACGGGACGAAGGTTGATGATTTCTTAAAAAATAATCATAAACATTGGGGGAAGGTGACCAATACACTAGCGATGCTAATTAAGCGTTTCACTAACGCCCCTGATATCGTTGATGATATCATTAACGAAGTAACGGCAGAGTCCAATAGCGCCATATTAAAAAAATATGGTGCTGATGGGACTATTAAAGGAAGTTCCTCCAAACAAAAAAATCACACGTCAAAGCGTGTGGAGGACCTGGTGGCTCTCCTTCCTTCTAAGGAGTTGATTCAATTTAATTCGAATTTGTCCAGCATTAGTGCTGAGCAAAGGCAAATAATAAAAGAATTCAAAATTTTGGACGTTGAGCCAGAAGCCACACAATTTATAATAAATCTGGCTCATATGAGCATAGATCAATTTAAATTGTGGGCAGACTTATACTGTCCACTCTCAGCCAAGAGAAAAAGTAAGTTTGAAATAAGCCTCGAAGAGGCTTGGGGTGAGTTTCAGGCTGATATGAAGGACACAAATATTGGTAAAAATGGCTTCTTTGCCAAAATGGCAAGGAAAAAAAAATTAATGTAAAAAAAAGGGGGTATAAATGAATATAGTGTTTCTTAGCGCCATCTTTGTTATTTTGATGGCGTTAATTGTCTTAGTGACTCCTTTCCGAAGGTTTATCGTCGATGAGTTAAAGGCGATAATGCTTTTAGCAGGCCACTATCTTCCCAAGTGGCTTGTCATATCAGTCAAAACAATTGGTGTTTACACCGTAGTTTTGACAGGGGTTACGATAATAGCGTTAATTTTAATGATAATTGCTATTATCATTGGGAGTCCTGGATTGATAGGGTTCTTGTTCGTAACCGCTCTATCATTAATCCTCCTTGCCTGGTTGCCAGCGGGAGTGATACTAAGTGTTTTTGGCATTACAGATTCAGTCGTGCCGAAAACCATTAAAACCATGATTGCGTGGCTTGCTTTCGTTGGTTTTCTGGGATTAGTAGCACCTGGACTTTTTAGCTATTATTCAATAGTTGGAGTAGCCTTGCTTGCTCTAATTATCATGGCCGCCAGCACAAAAGTGAACCTAATGGATAAATTAATAATCCCTCTGGTTCTAATAATGAGTTTAACGCTTACTTGGAAAGAATTCTTTCCGGATAGCTACCGTTCCACGATACGTTATGCCTCATCGTGGGCTAAAAGGTTTGACACCTTTAAAGACAGAGGCAGTATTTTGAACGAGACAAAGGCAGCCACAACCTACGGGGTCACGTTAAAGAACATCTGTGTTCTTTATAAAAAAAATTCCTCTTCATCATTAGATGAAGCAGAGGTAAATATTCCTCGAGGAACGACCGTATTGATTTCTAGTCATGAAAACGAAGTCCTCATCATTGATGGACAATCATTTTTGGAAATCAGGTTAGCCAAAGAAAATGGGTCGTTTGTAAACGGCCAAACATTTTTGGTTGAAGCTGAATATATACAGCTTGCGACACCATCCCAGATATTTCCTGAAGATGGCAATCTACTGCCATCTTCTAAAAAATATGAAGAAGAGTTCGTTAGGTCTGCGGAGCTCCTACTAGACTTGGGTGAAACCAGGTTTGATTTTGATAAAGGAGGAGAAAGGAGTCCCTGGCTCCGGTTTCCCGATGAGGATCTAACATATATAATAAGTTCCATCAGTAAACAATATAAAATTGTTTTCAGTGATGGGACTATATACCCAGGAGGTCAGGCGATACCAAAAAAGGTAAAGCCTAAATTCTTTATCAGGTCCACAGGACCTGAATGTGTGATAATAAATGTAAAAAAATAAAATGTAAAAAAATAATTAGTATAAAGAGGGAGCAAAATTGCGACCTCTTTTTTAATTTTCTAAACTTTGCTATAATTGAATTGATCTAATTAATTAGTATTTAGATATTAAGTAAAGTATTTATGAAAAAATTTCTGATTTTATTATCATCTCTTTCTTTTGTTGGCTTTCTTTTATTAGTTACATTGATGGGGGTTAAATCAGCAAGTGCTCAGACTAATTCTAATTGTGTAATTGCTAGTACTACAGAAATTTGTACAAGTCAAGCAGGTCATTGGGTGGTTGCCACAGGAAAATGCTTACCAGTACCTAGCGCGCCTGAAGTCTGTTGTTGCCCGCTTAAAGATGATTCAACAAACAGTACGCAGACAGAAACCCCGAGTACAAAGCTAGATAATCCTTTAGGTGATAGCATCAAATCACCGCAGGATTTAGTTGGACAGGTAATTAATACTCTATTTGGCGTAGTCGGGTCTTTAGCTTTAGTGATGTTTATTTATGGTGGGTTTCTTTGGATGACTTCTGCTGGTAGTTCAGAGAAGGTTAAAAAGGGAAGGGATATATTTATTTGGGCAGCAGTTGGTCTGGTCATTGTTTTTTCAGCCTACAACATCGTCAGATTTGTTATTCAAGGAATAGGCTCATAATTACAGTCGAATAATTAGCTGGAGATCAATATTAAAAAAAATATTAAAAAAATAATTTGTTGTTTGACAATTACTGACAATTTTATATAATAGAACCAGCCTGAAAGCAGGTTCTTTATTTTTCTTCTAGGGGTCGGTACCGAAGCGGTCAACCGGGACAGACTGTAAATCTGTTGGCTTTTGCCTTCGCAGGTTCGAATCCTGCCCGGCCCAC
>CAYURA010000023.1:0-14070 GCA_964446775.1 uncultured Gammaproteobacteria bacterium
GAAGGAGAAGAAAGAGTAGAAGTAGAAGGAGGAGGAGTAGAAGTAGAAGGAGGAGTAGAAGGAGGTCCGACCCCAGAAGAAATCCTTAAAAATGGGCATCAACAAATTAATGATTTGGTGGATGGTAATATTGCTGATGAAGAGAATGCTGCTGATGGAATATCAGAAGACAAAGTATACAAGAAAGCATCACAGGGAATTAATCTTTATAGACAAGATCTAGTTAAATGTATAAAAGAAGAAGCCGAGTCATATAATTTAGCTATAGAAACTTTGAAAAATTTAGATGATCAATTAATAGAATTAAGGGCTCAAGCTAAGAAAGAAGAAGGCAAGAAAGATGGTGGAAAAATTATTGAAGTAGAGGCTAAAATACGAGAAACAGAAAATAATATCAAGGACTTAAAAGAGAAAATTCCTCATTATCAAGAGATACGAGAGATACGAGAGGAAATAATTAAAACTAGAGAAACAATCAAAGGCTTCGAGAAGAAACAGGATGAAGAGGGCACTCTGAAAAATGAAGCAGAATTAAGAGCATTAGAAACGAGATTAAAGACACTTAGAGATAAATTAGGTCTAGGAGACCTCGATGTTTCTGAAGAACTTGAGTCTCAAGAACTTGAGTCTCAAGAACTTGAGGTAGCTGAAGGTGAGGAAGGTCTAGATGAGGAGCTAGAAAAGGGGATAGCTAAGGTTTTGGAGATAATTAGAATTAAGGGATCTATAGATGAAGAAACTTTAGTGATGACAACTGGACTAGGAGTTCTAGAACTTTTATCTTATATAGAAAAACACGAAAAGTTTAAAGAAATTACCCTAACACCTAAAGAACTTCAGGATGCAATTAATGAAGCCTTAACTAAATGGATTCAAGAAGTAGAAAATAATTCTGAGGGAAAATCAGGGAAGAGTATTTTAAGTGGGTTTAGAAAAATGTTTGCAAAACGCGCCACAAAGATAGCTTTTGTCACTTTAATGCTTTTACTTAAATTTGCACCTGATGCCAGTGGAGCTGATAAGCAAGAGATGGATAAAGATAAGACTGATAAGATGGAGATGTCATCTAATTTAGATGGCGAGGGAGATTTAGGAGGTACAACCTTTCAAACTGAGCCAGGAGATTTTGATCAGTTTGATTCTGGAGACGGGCCAGATACTAATGGAATAAAGGCTGAAAATATTAATTTAGAAAGGTATTCTCAGTTAAAGCTGAGTAATTATTATCAAACTGATTTAGCTGAAATACCAAGTGAAAGTCAAAAAGTAATTGAAACACAAATTGGTCAATTTTTAAGTCAGATAAATGCTAATAATATAACTGATGTTTTAGCTAGTGAATTTAAAATACATGGGTCTTCTGATCCTCGACCAACTTTTAATTGGGGCGGAGACAATGAAAGTTTAACTCAAGCAAGAATACAGGCGGCAGAAAAAATTATCAAAAATGTTGTAGCTAGCTATGATTTTTCTGACAATGGTCTTAGCGATGAACAAATTGAGCAATTAAAGGATAAAGGCTTTACCGCAGATTATCCAGAGGGTGGAGTGACTAATATTACTGATTTAATTAATCCTGATACTGGTGAGAATTACACCGCTGATGATTTAATTGGAATGAGTGATGAAGAAATAATTGAATTATATAAAGATTGTCGTTATGTGAATGTTGATTTAATGGCTAAAAAAATTGATAAAATTGATAAAATTAAATCATTAGAAGCTAATCTGCAAGTTGATAAAGCGATGGAAAATCTTAAACCACTTGGTGATTGGGATCTTTATGATAATGTGTATTATGGGGTAGATAATAGTGGTTCAATGGCAGCTAAGGCCTCACATGAGTCTGCAGCTAAAATAATAGCTGCTAACAACCATTTAGATAATACTGATATGACATTGGTTATTTATTCTAATGAAGCGCATGAGTTCCAACATCTTGATAATGTTAATGATATTTCCAAAAAGGTTAACGAGATGCCTAAAGATGGTAATTCTGGTGAGCGTGTTTTAGTTGCTGTAAAAGACATTTTAGAAAAAATAGATGCTAATTCAGGTTCTAGTAAAATTGTTATGTCTACTGATGAGCCATTTCAAAGGATAAATTTAGAGTCTTTATTAGAAATTCAATCTCAAGCAGAAGCTAAGAACGCTATTATTGAATTTATTTATATTAGTCCTAACGTTGATGACGGTTCTTTAGGTGAAGCTGTTAGCCTTAACAAGTTGATTGAGATTTATCAATCTAATGCCTGGGAAAAATATATGCCTTCAGCTAATGCTGCAATGAGTAGATTAGAATTAGCGGCTCATAATAGTGATTTACAGGTAAAAGCCGTGCAAAATGCTATAGATAGGGCTTTAAATGCAAAAAATGTGACTGAGGATAGATTAGCTGAGCTTGAGGGTAAATTGCTTAGAGCTAAAGCTGTATCAGATCAAAGTTATAAAACTTTAGGAGAAATAAATAAGGCTTTAGCTGACGGTGATTTTAAGGGGCTTCATGCTGGAATTATCGCATCGGGAGCAAAAAACACAGGCCCTACATTAAATATTACACCCCAAGGTGAAGGGACTATTATATATAATAATCAAAAATAATGAGGTATTAATATGTGGTTAATGATAGAGAGGGTCTCGCTTAGTTAGACCCTTTTTATTATTAATATTTTAATTGTCTAGTGCTTAGTATAATTAATTATATTTTACTTCTATCCTTTACTTTTTCTAACTTTTAGTTTATATTTTACTTGCCACTAAGTCACAATGAGATTTAAAATATGCTTATGAAGAATAAACATTTTTGGTTAATTATTATAATACTAGCGGCTTTCTTTTTCCCAGTTTATCTTAGCTATCTACAAAGAGATGTTAATGATACACAGGAGCGGCCTCCAATTAAGGATCAATCTAAAGTCTTGGTTGTTACCAGTCTGTTTCCTTGGTATGACTTAGTTAAGGAGATTGGAGCCGAGAGAGTTGAGCCCGTCCTATTATTATCGCCTGGTTTAGATGCCCATTCTTTTGAGCCAATACCTCAAGATATTCTTAGGATTAGTCAATCAGATCTCTTTCTCTATACTAATAACTTAATGGAGCCTTGGGCGAGAAATTTGACTCGATCTCTAAACGACTCTAAGAGAATAATTGCCTTAGTTGGCGATCCGAGCCTGTTTGAATCTGATAATGTCCCTGATAATGAGGGGAATGGGAATAATAATGGGGATCAGGATGAAGATTTTCATGACGATTTTCATGATGATCCTCACGTCTGGCTCGATCCTCTGATAATGGAGGATTTAGCTTTTAAGGTTAAAGAACTCTTAAGTTCAGTTGATCCTGGGGGTAGATTGGTCTATCAAGCTAATTATGAACGTTATTTAGCCAGTTTAGAGCTTCTTGATAAAGACTATCGCTTAACTTTGAGTAATTGTCAGAATCGTGATTTCATTTTTGCTGGACATTCAGCTTTTAGCTATTTAGCCAAACGCTATGATTTATCATATGAAAGCGCCAGTGGATTTTCTCCTAATGCTGAGAGTAGTCCAAAGCGTTTAATGGTTCTAAATAATAAATTAGAAGAAAAAAATTTGCAATATTTATTTACTGACATTTTAGAAAATCAGCAATTAGCTCAGTCATTGAGTAAGAGCGCTAAGGTAGAAATATTAAATTTGAAAACTGGGGCTAATTTAAGCAAAGCTGATTTTAATGCGAATTTGAGTTATATCGATATTATGCGCTATAACTTGGAACAATTAAGTAAAGGATTAATATGTCAAGAATAATAGAGGTAGAAAATCTTTTTTTAAATTATCGAGGTCGAGATGTTTTAAAGAATATTTCATTTGAAGTTTTTCAGGCTGATTATTTAGCTTTAGTAGGACCTAATGGAGCAGGGAAAACAAGTTTAATTAAAACAATTCTTGGTTTAGAAAATCCGACAGCAGGTCAGATTAAATTATTTGGATTTAATATTAAAGATTTTAAAAGTCATCGAAAATTAGCCTATCTGCCTCAAAAACATGAATATAATCAACTTTTTCCAGCCACTGTTTTTGAATTAGTTCTTAGTGGCTTGGTTGATTTGAAGAAAATAAAAAAAACAGAAGTAAAATTAAAGGTTATAGCGTTATTAACCGAGTTAGAATTAGTTGACCAAGCTAATCATATATTTAGCCGTCTTTCTGGCGGTCAGCAACAAAAAGTTTTATTAGCTAGAGCTTTAATTAGAGAACCACAGTTGCTTATTCTTGATGAGCCAACTACGGCTTTAGACCCACAAATTAGAGAAAAGTTTTTTTCAATCTTAAAAAAATATAATGAAGAGAGAAAAATGACCATCATTATGGTAACTCATGATATGGCAGAAATAGGTCGTTATGCAAAGAAATTAGCTTATTTAGATGAAGAATTACGATTCTTTGGCAATTTTTCTGATTTTTGTCAGTCTGAAGCTATGAAAAAATATTTTGGAGATTTTGCTCAACATATAATTTGTCACCAACATTAGTATGATTCTTAATTTTTTTCAATACTCTTTTTTAGTTAAAGCACTGATTGCTGGCTCTCTGTTGGCGATAATCACCGGTTTACTAGGTGTATTTTTAGTTTTACGTAAATTATCACTTATTGGCGATGGCTTATCACATGTTAGTTTTGGAGCAGTGGCTTTGGGCTTGCTATTAGGCGTCTATCCCTACTATATTTCTTTGCCCTTAACTGTTTTAGCTTCTTTTTTAGTTTTTCGTTTAATGTCTAAAGCTAAAATCTATGGAGATACAGCGATAGGCATAATTTCAGCTGCTGGTGTCTCTTTGGGGGTTATTATTGCTAGTTTAGCTGGCGGTTTTAACGTTGATCTTTTTTCTTATCTTTTTGGTAGTCTCTTGGCAGTTTCAATGATGGAAATATATTTTCTGTTAATATTAACAACAGTAACTATTTATTTTATAGTTTATAATTATCGGGCTCTTTTTGCCCTTAGTTTTGATGAGTCATCAGCTAAAACAATGGGCCTAAAGACTGACAAATTAAATAGGTTAATTTTGATCTTATTAGCCCTTACAGTAGCAGCGGCAGTTAAAGCAGTAGGAGTTATGCTTGTGTCAGCTTTATTAATTCTTCCTGCAGCCTCAGCTTTACAAAGAACTCTAAGCTTTAAAAAGACTTTATTACGTTCTGTTTTCTTTGCCTTATTAAGCGTAATTTTTGGACTCCTCGCCTCTGTTGGCTTTAATTTACCAACTGGAGCTAGTATTGTAGTAGCTGGCCTTTTCATTTTTATTATCAACTATCTATTACGTTCATAATATATGTGGAGTTGATAATTAAAATAAGAGCCAAATAAATGGCTCTTATCAATAGAATAGCTTTTTTAATTGAATTGTCTTTGTGCATCTAAGATGCCACAAAGATGATCGTCAATTATTTTTTTATAAAATTTTAAGTCTACTGGAGAGCATAGCTCTTTAATTTGCTGATAGAGCTCATGCCAGTAGATTTCAAAATTCGATAAAATTATTGGGTCCTCAATTTTTTTACAAATTGAGGCTGTCCCTTTGAGGATGATGATACACAAATCATCATCAGGTTTTTTTTCAATCGCAGCAGTCATTTGTTTAAAAAATTTTTTTACTACGCGCTGCTTAGTAGCAAAATCATCATTATTTTTTCTAGCCATCTCTCTTTTTTTAGATTAATAATTAAATGAACTACTTATAGTTAAATACAAAAATCGACTTTTGTCAAACAGATAGATGGTCTTGACTTAAATAGAAATGTGTACATCGCTAAAATATATTTATGAATAAAATTACAATTATTGCTGTTGGGGCTCTAAAAGACTTGTCTTATCAGGCTTTAGTTAAACAGTATCAGACAAGGTTAGCGCCTTATGCACTAATTAAAATAATTGAAAGTCAAGCCTATTCCTTTAATGACAGAACTAGCAAACAAGCAAAACATCAAGAAAGACAAGGTTTAGAAAGACTTGTGCACAGATTCTCTAAAGAGCAAATATATCTTTTAGCTGAAGGAAATTCAGATTTAGACTCTAAGGGATTTGCTAAACTACTGGCAAAAAATGAATCTAGTCATTTAGTATTTGTTATTGCTGGCGCCTTGGGTTGGGAAGAAGGGTTTAAAGATAGTTATCAGAGCTTATCATTATCCAACCTTACCTTCCCTCATGACTTGGCTAGGCTTATTCTACTAGAACAAATATATCGAGGTATTAGTATTAATAATGGCAAGAAATATCATTATTAATAATTCACCTGATAATCTAGGAGAATAAAAAAAGCCTTTCAGAAAAGAAAGGCTTCATTTTATTAAATTTTTAGTTGAAGTAAATCTCTGATGATAGTCAATATTTTGACTAAGATTTCTTCAGCTAGAATTTGTGCTTCAGGGGAGATTGCCCAACAGAGGACAAGAATCACTAGCAGAAATCCCATGAATTGACTTAATATTCTCATATCTTTGAGTAATTAAGTTTATAAATTTGGGAGCCTGAGAGTGACTAGCTCTTTTGCCATCTGCTTTTTTAAGCAGTCCCCATGTTCTTTAGATAAAACTTATCTACAGAACATGAGGCGTTGAGTAAATTTTTAAGGAATGAGGTATAATAGTAATACGTTTGAATTAGCTTTTTGTTACACTATTAAAGCAAAGATTTATATGAAATTTGAACTAGAGAATGATAGAAATTTAGAGGAAAGGATTAGACAGTCATCTAATCCAGACCAAGCGCTTAGCTATCAACGGTTTTATAAAACAGGACCTGGGCAATATGCTGAAGGTATTATATTCTTAGGCATCTCTAGGCCTCAATTAAGAGCCATTTTAAAAGATTATCAGGGGGCTGATGATACTATAGTGCTTGATTTAATAACAAACCCTTATCATGAAGTCTGTCTTTTAGGAGTCTTAATTATTATTGATCGTTATGAGCGGGCTAAAAGTGAGGCTGAACGGAAAAAACATTTAAATTTCTATCTTAAGCATCGCTATGCTCTAAATAATTGGGATTTAGTTGATATCTCAGTGCCTAAAATTTGGGGTGATTATTTATTGAAGAATACTGTTGCTAGAAAAAAATTATTTATTTATGCGTCATCTAAAAATATTTGGGAGCGACGAATGTCAATTGTAGCTACTTTAACTTTAATTAAAGCGGGTCAATTTAAAGAAATATTTAAATTACTTAGCTTCTTAAAGCATGATTCAGAAGATTTAATTCAAAAAGCCTTGGGCTGGATGTTAAGGGAAGTGGGGAAAAAAGATGAAGCTGCTTTAAAAGACTTTTTAGACCAAGAAGCTGTTAGTCTAGCGAGAACGACCCTGCGTTATGCGATTGAAAGATTTAGTAAAATAGATAGGCAACACTATTTAAAGTTAAGTGACTGTTCACACTGACTTGTTTCATAAAAATATTTCTTTATTAATTATATAATCTCACCTGTAGACGGTATTGTATCTAAGTTGTTCTTTATTTTACATTATTAATTAGCATAAAATTTTTCTCATTTTTTTCATTTTCAATTTTTTCAATTTTTTTGTTTGATATTAAAATTATTTATTGATATAATTAAAGAAGTTTATTATAGATTAAGATATTGCTTATTAAGTTATTTTTTGCATGCTAATTTTAATTTGATATTATTAATAAAATGAAAATTATGAGAAAAGAAATTAAACTATTAATCATTCTACCCTTAATGGCCCTGTTTCTAGGAGCTTGCACTAATTATAAAGTCAACCAGTATGTATCTTCTGATGGTTTTATTATTCTAGAACATGAAATAGATTTTGAAGAATTTATGAAATCTCGACCAACTGAAGCCATGAGTGCGGCTGAATTACAAGTATATCAAGATGCGATTGAAAAAACTGAGGCTGGAGAGTGGATAGGCTATGATATCTGTGAAGACTTTTTTGATGAACAACAAGGCAATGAGGATTATATTAGTTTAGGCTGTCAGCCAAAAATATATGGAGCTAAGATGATAAGTATCTTAAGGGCTGATGTTGCTGGCGAGGTAATTAATGAAGCTGATTTTTATACATATAATATTACAGGTCTTATTGATCTTCTAGATTTATTTGGAAATACTGGTGACCCAGGAAATCGTGATACCCCTAGCCTTGATGATCTTAAAGTAGAATTTAATATATTTTTTGAAGGTGACATTATTCATTCAGATATTGGAGATATTGATAATAATAAGTTAACTATTAACAATGAACAGTCGAAAAGTATTTCTGAAGGAAATCAATATTTTGCAAAAGCTAAGAAAACAACCGTTAATAAGATCGATAGGGAAAGAATAATGAATTATAAAATTAATTTAGATGGATCGGGCTATCAAGAAATAATGTTGGTTAATTTAGCTAGCCTCGAGCCAAGTAAACAATGGGGCGCAACTAATGAGTCAATTAAAGCAGCCTATTGTAGCCAATATGAAGCAGATGAGTGTTTTATTAAAGATAATATTATTTTTTTTCGACAGGAAATGGCGAAGTCAAGTTTAATGCCTGAGTCAATTGCAGGGTCAGAAGAATATAGGTTAAATATCATTGAGGCGCTAAGCTTTAAGTCGCTAACTGATGATAATAAAAAATCATGGCTTAGTAATAATGAATCTATTCTACTGACAACTATTATTTTACCAGGTAAAATTATCCAAGCTGATTTAGGTGTAATTAATGACAATCAGCTGACAATTAAAACTGAAGATTTGGCGAAGTTTAAATATGACTCAGCTATAGTATTCAGTGTTTCGAGTAAATCTCAGGAGCAAACTAAAGTAGAAGTAACAGATGAAGCTAAGATTAAATCCATTAAAGGGCCATTACTTAATAATTTAACAGGACAAATACTCTTAAGAGTAGAAGAAAATGGTGAGGCCTATTATATCAATCCTGTTAATCAAAATATTTTCTATCTTGGTCGGCCAGCTGATGCTTTTAGAGTAATGCGCGAACAAGGACTAGGTATTACTAATTCAAATCTAGCTAAGATTCCAATCGCTGTTCCAACGCTTAAAGGTCAAGATAGTGACGGTGATGGTCTTAGCGATGATTTTGAATTAGCTCTTGGTTTAGATCCACATAAACAAGATAGTGATGGCGATGGTCATTTAGATATGATTGAATTAGCTAACGCTTATAATCCTCTTGGTCCAGGAAGACTCAAATATGATCTTAATTTTGCTAAACAACAAGCAGGTAAAATACTATTACAGGTAGAGGGCAGGGGCGAAGCTTGGTACCTTAGTCCTAAGGATAATAAACGCTATTTCTTAGGTAGGCCAGCTGATGCTTTTGCAGTCATGAGGAGTTTAGGCTTAGGTGTGGCTAATAGTAATTTTAGTCAGATTATGAAGTTTGATTAATATTTTTAGTTTATATTTAATATATTGTAATCAATTATAGCTATTTAATAGAGGGGGCTAATATAGTCTCCTCTATTTTTATTTTAAATTAATTTTTTAAATATTCATTAACATAATCTTTCAGTTGTATATAATTAGAATTAGATGTAAATCTTATTAAGACAGCTCTTAATTTAAGGAAACGAGAATTATAATAGAAAATAAAATTTTAAAAGCTTAGAAAAACTAAAAGTCAATTTTTTAATTTGTCAAGTTTTTAAAATGGATTTGAGCCTTGTAATCATTGGCATAATATATTGAGTGTGTTATAATATAGTTGTAAGCAAGGTAGATTATAATAAAGCTAATTTTTTTGTCTATAAATAAAGGCTTTTAATCGGCTTAGTAAATAATTTATCTTTTGTTTATAAGTTTATTTATTTTAAAATGTTTTTTAATCGGCTTATTCTATACTTTGACAAACAATTACTTTGTCGTTCGTATTGGAGGCCCCATGTAAACTTATGTCAAAAATGACTAAGACTCAAATTGTAGCAGCTATGGCTGATACTACTGGTTTGAGCAAAAAAGATGTTGCTGCTTTCTTTGAGAGCTTCAACGAATTAGCTTATAAGGAAGTTAAAAAGAATGGTGAGATGTTAGTGCCTGGATTTGGTAAATTAGTTAAAGCAAGACGCAAGGCTCGTGATGGCCGTAATCCTGCTACTGGTGAAACCATTAAAATCCCTGCTAAGACTGTAGTTAAATTCCGCCTTTCAAAAGCGGTTAAAGATGCAGTTCTTTAAGGCTTGGATTTAAAATTTAAAGTTTATAAAAAGACAGCCACGGAATCGGCTGTCTTTTTTAAATTTATTTCGGTTAATATTCCTAATTTCGATCTTTTATAAAATATTGGCCGAGCCCTATTTCTCTAATCTTATTTTTCAATTTCTTATTCCGATGCATATACATTACTAGTGAGCCTAGCTCTATCTGATAGCGGTTTTTAATAATTTTATACTTAAGTAAGCTGCCAACCTGAAGACCACGTCTGATTGTCTTATCAGTTACCCCAGCTAATTTAGCAGCTTCGCTAACTGAGAGCCAGATGGGATGTTTGATGTTTATAGCTTTAAAATGATTAAACATGTGTTTGACTCAAGTCTAGCTTAAATTAGAGTTAAGACTAATACTAATTTTATTAACAGAAAATATGCACTTAAGTCTAGATTATCCTAGACTTAAAGTCATTCTGAGCTAAATATATAATTAATTATCACTTAAGTCAAGAAAGTAGTAGCGAGGACTA
Organism: uncultured Gammaproteobacteria bacterium; assembly: GCA_964446775.1. Taxonomy (GTDB): domain Bacteria; phylum Patescibacteriota; class Patescibacteriia; order Patescibacteriales; family UBA12465. The sequence goes on from CAYURA010000023.1 coordinate 10,687, forward strand.
GCAAAGAGTTTTAATCTTTAGACTAATTAATAGTTTGTTAGTTATAATAATATTTTATAAAAAAACCGCTTCTTAATTTTGAAGCGGTCTTATCATCTAAGAATTTTTTATTCCAAGCCTAAACTTGGAACATTAAAATCACCATTGTTGCATAAAATGCCATTGATGACATGGCATAGAGAGCAGTCGATTTTTTCTTCTTAATGATATAGCCGTCAGCGAAGAATCCGCTGAGAAAGGCAAGTGCTCCCGGGAAGCAAGCAATTGTGAAGGAAGCAGCGACCACGAAGCTAAAAATGCTGGATGCTATTGGGGATAATATTATCACATCCTGGAAAGAAGAAAATTTATTTTTTATTCTTCTTATGAATAAAATATTTGACATCAACATCAATAATATTGATGAGACGCAAAAAAATATTATAAGTGAACTTCCTTCTTGGCCATTTCCTTCGGTCGAGGCATTAATTGCCTCAGCGTGCTCCATAGGAATTGAATATCCTGTTTTAGCAGCCATCATTATTGATACTGCTATTAGCAAAATCAAAAAAATAGTTTTTTTCATTTTTCAACTTTTTTTATCAAGAATTAGGTTAGTTATTAAAGCTACTAGTATTAATAGGCTTAATGACTAACCTAAGCTCAATTTATTTATTAATGTCCAGAGAATAACAATCAACCGTATCATTTATTTTATTTTTTGTCAATATCAATTAAGGTCTTTAATATAGCCTTATTACTACGTTTTTTTATATTACAGTCTGGAAATTAAAAAAACTAAAATAATAGCTTAATTAATTTAATATAAAAATACTTTTCTAATTAATCAGTAATAATTATATTATTTGTTTAAATCAATGAGATTTATTTTAATTTCCGTAGGCTGAACTTGTTTTTCTTGTTGTAATCGAATAATTTTCATAATTTCCATGAAAACGATGATTGCGGTTGGGAAGAAAATGCAAAGTATATTACCAGCTAAAGATTTAGTGAATGAAATTATATTTCCAAGATAGGGGATAATATAAATTACTTTACCAATTATTAAGCGTGGTTTGACAATTTGCCGGTCCATCACCTCATTAGCATCGCCTTTAGTGGTGTAGACATTACCACCAATACCTGTGACCCGATGAGTAATAATCTCTTCATAACCTAAACTGTCGTCGTAATAGGTGATTATGTCACCTACTTCATAAATAGGGAATTGTTTAACAATAGTTACGCTAGCTTTATCAATAGAGGGATTCATGGAATCAGAGATATTATTGGTAAAACTATAATAGGGGCTAAAAATATTTAGAGAAAATACTACTATTACGGAGATAAAAATAAGGTAAATTATTTTAAAATAAAAATAAAATTTTGATTTGATAAATTTTTTAATTATTTCTGGCATAGTTTTAAAAAATTTGATTATTACCACGATCCACTGCTAATGAGGTTATTAATTAAACGTTCAGCAAAGATCCCTTTATCTTCAGTTTGATTTTTATTATAAGTCCTAAAATTAAAGTTAAATTCACAAATCTTATTCATTAAGGCTGGGTCGCTATTATCAAGACTGATGAAAAAAATATAATCGGTCAGATCGTCTTTTACTAAGCGGGAATTAATGGCAGTAGATAATAGGGGGCCATTGTATAGAGCAAAAAAATTTCGGTCGAATATTTTTAAATTAAGGTTATTACATAAATAGTCATCGCCATTAAGCTTTTCCACTTTGAGGCGATAATTAAATTTCTTTTCATTATTTGTCATTAATCTGAGAGCTCCTAAATCAAAACCCCCAGGCCCAATCCCAGAAGAATGAAATAATCTATTACTTATTTGATTATTAAGAGAGCTTTTTACAAAAAAATCTAAACTAATTGCAGTAATTCTATTAGCGGCCACGACCCTTTCGGCAAAAATGTCAGCATCAGTATAATCGGTATGAACAAAAAAGACATAAGTTAACATGAGCAAGACTAGAATTGTTTTAATCCCTTGATTTAGCATTTTTTTTGATCTTTATTAACTCATCAAGAATAAAGATGATGGCTGGTACGACAATCAGAAGAATAAATCCCCGTTCAGATTTAATAAAAGCAATAGCATGGCCTAATTTTGGAATTACTAAAAATACCTTACCTAAAATATCTTGATCAGTAATGAGATTTTCATCACCAGTTCGATTAGCATCTCCTTTAGTGGCATAGCTATTGAGACCTTTTAAGTCTTTTTCAACTGCAATAATGCGATGAGTTACTAATCTGTCTGAACTTTCTTTAAAAGTGATGACATCGTTAATAGTATAAGTGTCCTTGGCTTGAATAACAATAACATCGCCAGTCATAATTGACGGCTCCATTGAGCCTGATTGGACTAAATAGCTACGATAGCCGCCTAGAATACTAAAATTAGAACTAATAATATAAACTGCTAAAATAGTTAATCCAGCCATAATTAACCATTTAGCTAGGTTAAGAACATATTTGAAAAAAATCATGTAAATTTCTAATACTAATACTAAATAGGGCAACTATAATGTTGCCCTATTTCATATAATGTAATTAATTAAAATCGTTTAATTTATTAAATAATAAATTAGTTTTCTGGGGTAGGGCCATCAATTTGTTGGATTAGACGAAAGTCAATGTCAAATTTGACATCGTCACTCTGAATCTCATTGCCATAAGAGTTTTCATCTGCTGACCAGTAGGCAGTTACTTCTCTAGTCTCATCAGCGGCCAAGACAATGGCTGGTAAATTAGCCCAATCAGTACCAATTTTAGCCATTTGATCGGTAGCTAAAGTGGACTGTACTTGGTCTTCACCATCTAAAGCTATTTTTAATAGGACTGCATTACCTAAGTCGCCTTCTTTATCTTCCTCTTCACATCTTGGATCAGCAATTTTTTCTTGATCATTACAACCATTTTCATTGTTTACTACGTTTTGTATTCTGATTAATAGGCGGCCAGGTAAGGAACCAGTATTTCTAACAGTCCAGGTTTTGCTACCACTGATATTAGCGTTGTCTCCTAAGTTTTCAATTACAAATGGTTCAAGATTTTTGCCATTTGAGTTGACACTAAGGTCTAAGGTGCCAGCTGCAAAACGGTTAGCACTGGTAGTCCTGCTAGCAGTAAAATATGCATAGGTTCCAGCGCCAGCTAAAGCAATCACTAAAGCGATTAGCGAGATGGAATACCAAACTTTTTTATTCATAATTTTTAAAAATTGTCTAAAAAAGAAATCTATTTTTAAATAAATAGACTTTTATAGATTAGATAGTTAATTAACTAATATGCTTATATTTTATCTTATCCACTAAATAGTGTCAATGGAAAGAACGTGTTTGTAAAGGCAATATAGAAATGTCATAGTGGTGGGCAATTT
>CAYURA010000024.1:0-13808 GCA_964446775.1 uncultured Gammaproteobacteria bacterium
ACAGATTTTTCTGTTTTTGTCAGGAGGGGGTTTTTTATTCAAAATGTCTAAAAAGCTAAGTTTGATTAATAATAATAAATTGAATTAATAATAAATTAATAACAAATAAAATATATGAATCCAATCTCTACCAAGCGCCATTCCTTGGCTCATCTCTTAGCGGCAACTGTCTTAGAAAAATGGCCAAAGGCTAAACTAGCTATTGGCCCAGATATTGAAAATGGTTTCTATTACGATATTGATTTTGGAAAAGAGACTATTATTGAGGCCGACCTCAAAGGACTAGAAAAAAGGATGACTCATTTAATTAAGCAGAACCTTGATTTTAAACGCAGTGAAAAAAATATTGACGAAGCTCTAAAAGAATCGAAAGATCAACAAGATCCCTATAAAACAGAAATTATTCATGACTTAAAAAATGACGGTGAAAGCAAAGTCAGTTTCTATAGTGTTGGTAATTTTCAAGATCTTTGTCGTGGTCCTCACGTCCAAAATACTAAAGAGATTAAAGTCGGAAGCTTTAAATTAAATAAATTAGCCGGCGCCTATTGGCGTGGCGATGAGAAGAATAGAATGTTAACTCGTATTTACGGCCTAGCCTTTGATACTAAAGAAGAACTTGATACTTACCTCACAATGATGGCTGAGGCTGAAAAAAGAGACCATCGTAAACTGGGAAAAGAATTAGATTTATTTATGAACCATGAACTCGCGCAAGGCATGCCTTTCCTCTTGCCAAAAGGAATGACTCTTTTTTTACAACTACTACGCTTTATCAGAGAAAAATCCTATGGTTTCGATTATCAAGAGGTTCGCACTCCCCATTTAATTAATACTGAACTTTGGAAAATTTCTGGACATTGGGATCACTACCAAGAAGACATGTTTTGTCTTCATCATGCCGATGACGATATCGATTTGGGCATCAAGCCCATGAATTGCCCCGCCCATATGCTAATTTTTAAAAGAGACTTAAAATCATATAAAGATTTGCCACTCAGATTAGCTGAAACTAGCACTCTCTATCGCAATGAAAAGTCTGGCACTCTCCATGGCCTCACTCGAGTTCGGAGTCTATCTCAAGATGACTCCCATATTTTTGTCCGCCCCGATCAAGTTTTAACAGAAATATCTACCTTACTAAAAAAAGTGCAAGATATTTATCAAATCTTCAAACTTGAAATAGATGAGATTCATCTTTCAACCAGACCAGAATCTTTCTTAGGTAAAAAAGAAGTTTGGGACGCAGCTGAGGCTAATTTAAAACAAGCTTTAGAAGAGAGCAAATTAGATTATCAAGTCAACGAAGGCGATGGTGCTTTCTATGGGCCTAAAATTGACGTTAAGGTAAAAGATGCTATTGGCCGCCAATGGCAATTAGCCACTATTCAACTAGACTTCCAAATGCCAGCTCGCTTTGATCTAAAATATACCGATGCTGATGGTAGTTTTAAAACGCCTATTGTCATTCACCGCGCCCTCTTAGGGTCGGCTGAAAGATTCCTTGGTGTAATTATTGAACATTTTGCTGGAGCCTTCCCTGTTTGGCTATCACCAGTACAAGTAAAGATAATTTCTGTAGCCGAAGCTCATATTATCGCTTGTCAAAAATTAATGAATGAATTACAAACAGAGGGAATCAGAGTAGAACTTGATGATAATAATGAAACAGTATCTAATAAGATTAGGAAGGCTACTAAAGAGAAAATACCTCATATCTTAGTTATTGGTGATAAAGAAACAAAAACTAAAACACTAACTGTTCGTGACCGTGGCTCTCAAGAAACTAGGAATATTTCTCAAATAGACTTTATTAACGAAATTAAAGAAAAAAATAAGAAATATCAATAAAAAAAAGGGGGAGCTCAAAACAAGCTCCCCTATGCCTATAATTCTTCTAGGACATCAACATCCTGGTCACTAAAGCACAAACAGGCTGTCTGTGCTGAAACCGAGCATTTCTTAAGTTGCCGATGTATAAACCCAGGTTTCAGTTGTCGACTTCCTAGACCCAATACTTCCGCCACTAAATTGCGGTAGTAATTATAGACATCTCTATTGGTGTCTAGTAATTCCCGAAACTGCTCTTCACTGAAGAGTAGCTTCGACAGAGGGACTGGAAACATTTCTGCCATTGTGTCATCACAACTAATGACGCCGATAAAGACTCCGACTCCCTCTTCTATCATTAGTGTCTCAGGATAATAACGAACGCTTATCCGAGGAGGGAATAATTCCCGGATTTGTTCGTCGTTCGCGATATGGCTCGGGCTAACTTTTGTATAGTGCCCAAAGCCATTAGTCAATTCTCTTATACTACTACTCCTCATTTTTAACTTTTTTTATATTAATATTAAATGAACTGTAAAATAACAATAATCTAAAATTAGCTATTTGTAAAGGATAAAATAAAATTAGAATGATAAATATACATATTAAATCACTCTTTACTAATTAACAGCACAGTCTTCTTAAGATTCTCATTCTTTTCTTCATGATTACTAGAATAAGCTGAAATAGCTTTAAATAGAAGATCGGTTTGATAGCGATAATTAGCGCCATGACGGGTGCCTGGATCATTAGTTATAAATTCATCATTTTTTAAATCATAACCAACTATCACTAAAAGATGTCTCTCTGGCCCAGGTGGAGTAAAATATGGATTTCCCAAAATTTGGCCATTACTTGGAGCCAAAATAATTTTTCCCGCATTTAAAGCAGTAATGATGTCAGCTTTGGCTAGCAACTCCTTAGTCTCCACATGGTAATAATTAAAGTATTCATTAAATAATCGAGTCCTAACTTCATCAATATAGAGATCACGATGATTACCATATTTTTCTTCCTGCCAGTCTGCTAAAGTTATTATTTGATTCTCAGTTACTAGTGGATCTAACTCTTTCCTGTTATTTACCCAGGCCATAGCCATAATTACCCCCACTTCTTCACAAGCATCTTGTTGACGATCATCTTGCCAGTTTTTTAGAGGTGCCTGTGGGCTAAATGGAACCTCAATTAAAAGGCTAAAGTTTTTCTCTTCTGCTCCAACGTTATCCACCTCATCCTCATTAGTCTCTTCATTCGATAATTCTTCTGATAAGTATTTTTCGAAAACAACATCTTTAATACCTTCTTGATTATGGCTAGCTATTTCATCAGAGCTCACTCCATCCAAAACGCGGTTAAATTCATCTTGTCCATTATTTATTAACTCTGCACCACTTGAAGCAAAAAAATCTTGCAGTTTTTCTCTTAAATTATCAATACTATAATTTTCTCTTTGAAAAATAAAGGGAAATAATATGACCAGACTAGCAATGATAATCACAAGCTTTTTCATAACTTATACGAAGAAGTCGCAAATGATTTGCGACTTCTTCCAATTGAGTATCTAATTAATTATTTTTTTATCCCCCATAAAGCGTTATTTATTGGCTTAATATCCTTATATAAATGAATAAACTGTGGATGAGAAATTTTCTCTAAACGTTGGCCATACAAACTATGAGCACCCTTTTTCATTACTTTAAAATATTTGATTTGGCTAGGATGAGAAATTTTTTCTAGCGATTTATCTTCACTAATATCTGTATCAGCTACACCATTAGTTCTAATACCATATAGGTGCCCATTCTCATTCTTGATTAACTTAAAGTATTTAATTTGATCTGGTGAGGGAATTTTTTCTAAAATCTCACATTTTCCCTCGAAATCTACTCCTACTCTTTGAGCTAAACACTTGTTAGCATAAGTTTCGCCGTCCTTACCACAAACTGGCACATATTCTCTGGTGCAAAGTAGTGGCTCTTCATCCTTGTTGTTATTACTACACTCTCCTTTATGAGCAATTTTTGTATCTTGAGCCATACAAGCATTGCCATAAGTCACTCCATCAACACCACAAACTGGCATATATTCTAACGTGCAAATTGTAGGTTTATCAGTATCATCACACAGCCCTTCATAAGCAACTCCTACTCTTTGAGCTAAACACTTGTTAGCATAAGTTTCGCCGTCCTTACCACAAACTGGCACATATTCTCTGGTGCAAAGTAGTGGCTCTTCATCCTTGTTGTTATTACTACACTCTCCTTTATGAGCAATTTTTGTATCTTGAGCCATACAAGCATTGCCATAAGTCACTCCATCAACACCACAAACTGGCATATATTCTAACGTGCAGGCTTTACTATCCCTAAAACTCGTAGTTATTGGTAAACTCGTAGTTACTGCAATAGGCTCTGCCTTGGCAGTAGATTGCATTAGAATCACAATAGCTAATGCCAGGATGAAAAGAGGAATAATTTTTTTTACTTGTTTCATAAAAATTATTTTAATTAGTTAATAAATTGATTAAATTAGCGCTTAGGTTAATTATAACGTTTGAAATAAAAAAAGGTAACATAAACGTTGATATTAAAAGCTAAGCTGCTAAAAACTATATTTATATAATACCATAAACTAGAAAACTATTATATATAAAACAAATTATTTAATAAGCTGAACTAGCACTGCTAAGCATTCTTCATTTCTATTTATTAATTCTCATTTGTGTAAATTAATAAAAGTCTATAAACTATACATAGATATAATTCAAAAATAATCTATATGTTTAATTTATTCCCCATCTTTAAGAAAAAAAATACAAGCAATACTTTTGATGTCAGCAGCAATGAGCGTAAGATTTTTTGTCGAGAACTGATAAATAGTTCCAGCTTAAATACTTCCTTCTATGTTCTCCTAATTGTTTCTGTCTTCATCGTGCTAGCTGGACTCTTAAAAAACAGTATGCCCTTGCTCATCGGTGGCATGCTAGTCGCTCCGATGCTATCACCAGTTCTAGGTCTCTCATTAGCCTTAATTATTATGAACTATAAAGTATCTGTTCGTGCTTTAAAGGTATTTCTCCTAACCACCTTGCTTGCCCTTTCAGTCTCGATGTTCTTCGGCCTAATCTTCCCTTTTCGTACCAATGAAATGGAACTAATTAAACAAATGGGGGCTGGTGGCTTTGAATTATTTATCGCTATTTTAGCAGGCGCCGCCGCTAGCCTATCTTGGGTTAAAAAAAATCTAAGTACTAGCCTGGCTGGAATTGCTATCGCTGTCACCTTACTTCCACCACTAGCTGTTGCTGGCCTTGCTCTAGCTGCCTTAGATTATACAATATTTATTAGTGCTATTTGGACCTATTTTATCAATGTCTTAGGCATTATTATTGGTAGCTTCATCATTTTTATGGCACTTAAAGTAAAAAAAGAAGAAAAACAAGTAGTATCAGGGGTTTCACAGGAAAATAAAGAAAAATAAATTATTCATTCCATCGAGCAATGTATCCATCAACCTTAAATTTTCGTCGACAGCCCTGATCATTCATATATCTCACTTTACCAAATACTGGTCGTTCAAACCAAGCTCGATCATGGACACCTCCCATACTCCAAGCAATCCCAGTATATCCGTTTGGGTCACGACCACAAAGCTCATATCTATCATTTAAATAAATAGCTATCTCTATCGCACTTTCTACATTTCTAGTCCACTCTAGTATTTTCTTAGCCCAATACATTCTCATATAGCCATGCATCTTTCCTGTTTTAAGCATCTCATTCTGGGCTGCATTCCATAATTTATCATGCGTTTTAGCAAACTCAAAATCTTTCTTTTCATATAAGTATTCACGCTTCGTAGAAGCGTGTTTTTTTAAAGTATCTTGAGCCCAATTTGGAAAGCCATTAAAATTATCATAATCTTTATTATACAAACAAAAATTATCAGCTAATTCACGTCGAATAATTAATTCCTCTAAAAAATCTTCTCTAGCTTCTTTTGGAGCCAAACTCCTGTCCACCTCTAAAGCTAAGCGCTGAGGACTTAACTGACCGAAATGAAGATAAGGTGATAAATTAGATTGACCATCAATCGTTGGCTCATTACGATGGAGATGATATGAAGCCAATCTATATTCTAAAAAATGTTTCATCGCTTTAATGGCCGCTTTTTCGCCTGGAATGAATTTATACCTTTCCATTAATTCTTCCTTAGACTTATTCATCTTTAGGAACTGATATATTTTTTCCTGATTATTCTTAACTAATGGCTGGATATTAATGACTTGTTTTTTTAAGTCAGGGAAAGGTAGAAGATAACTTGGCAACAATCTTTTTAATTTAGGCCTGATTGTATAAGCCCCATACTCTTGTTTTGATGAGGCCAACCAAGCAGGAATAATATTATGCGCATCTACTTCAAAGAAAGCAACTGATGATTCTTTAGCCACAGCTTCCTTCCATTGTCGGTTAGTACGCAACGGTGAAAAGTCACTAATTAAAACTCCTGGCTGATATTTTCTCACAAACTTAACGATGCTCTCTACGGGATCCCCAAGAAGGATATGAAAAGGGATGTTAAACTTTGCTAATTTTTCTTCTAGCTCAATTAAACCACTAAGCATAAAACTATAATGTCTTGAGCTAGCATCTAAATAATTATCTGCCAAAGAAAAAAATACTATTAAGGGCTCTTTAGTTTCTAAAGCTAACTCTGAAGCAGCTAAAAGCCCCCAATTATCTTTAACTCGCTGATCCCTTGAAAGCCAATATATTACAGGCCCCTTCTTAATTAACTGACGATTTAATTTTCTACCTCTTTGTTCTAATATGTTCATAATAATAGAGTATAAACTTATGTTTTTCGGGTCTGTCAATGGTTTTTGTAAATTATCTTTTTCATCTTAGCTTAAACCAGGGCGAGCCAAATGACACTATTGGGAAAGCAGTCAATTTTCTGCGTTGGCTTAACTATCAGCAATACGACCTCTCTAAATTTCCCGAACTGGATAAAGAGATTAGCCAAACCTTGTCTGGCTTATCTGGTAAAGATATTGATTTTTAGCCTGTTCTTTAGTATATTAATAGTATTCACTCAATTCCATTACTGCCAAAGGTTTTTTTATTAAAAACCTTATTTGTCGCTCGAAATGGGCAGTCCTGCCAAACGATAAGTTAGCCTTTGGTTAATTTGGACTTGGGTGAATCAGGGCTGCCCTTTTTGATTATTAAAATATTATTATATGAGGGATGATTAAATTAATTCTGTGTAAAATAGTTATCACAACGAAACGTATTCACTCTTAATTGTTGGCTTATTTGCCATAATTTACTTAATTTTCTTATACCAGTAGGGGATTTCTCGTGTAATTTATTCATACACGAGAATTATCCCCGAAAACGTCCAAATTTACTATTACATTAGCTAATATTTTAAATATCTTTACACATAATTAATTTAATCATCCCTTATATGAACGACAAAAATGAACAAACAATTAAGGCTCTAAACTAGCAGGCTAGACTATAAGCAGTATTTTTTAAGTATATTAATTAGCTCTTTTTCAAGTATATCATTTGACCGAACATATCGCCATTCACACTCCTTTAAGTGAAGAACAAAGTTCTTTTTAACACCATTAAATTTAGCTAATCTTCTCTTAGTAAAACTCCAGAAATTCTCAATACCATTAACATGAATGCCATGTCCTTTAAAAAATTCATTATCACCATGATTAACTCTAAAGTGTTTATCATAACCTACATCAACTAAACCATCATATCCCCGCCAACCATCAGAATAGATTACAACTGACTTATCAATTCTCCCTTTAATAATGGCTCGCAACACACTTTTCTTACAGTTAGGGATTATTTCTGTATAGACATGACCATCTCTTTTTAAAATACCAAAGACTGGTTGTTTCTGAGTGCCACGTCCTCGCTTTAATTTGCCTCTATAACCTCTTTTTCTTCTCGCTCCGAAGTAACTCTCATCTACTTCTGCCTCACCAAATATTTGCTCGAATTCTTTAGACTGATAAGCATAAATTACCCTACGAAAAACATTGTACCAGTGATTAATCGTATTACGATTTATGCCCAGCAACTTAGCTGTTTTTGAGGCATTAATATCCAAAGAAAAACACTTAATAATTTTTTTAATCTTATAAATCGATAATTTGGCTTATTTTAGCATAGATATCTATTATATCATAGATGGCTGCTAGTCTAGAGCCTAATAATCATTATAATTATCCCTAATCATTCTTCTCCAAATAGATGTCTCGTTTTTATCACCAATATTACTTTTATGATAAACAAGAAGAATTTTTATTTCTTTAGTCTTCTTGCTTAAAGATAAAATACAGCGGTTTCGTGTCTACTTTTTAGGGCACAGTTCAAGTTAAAACTGCTTTTTCGTAACTGCGGGCTACATCGTGCTGGAACCGTATTGCGTCAAGCCCAGCAAGGCTTTTCGGTGATTTTTTAAAGCTTTAATAAATAAGATCCTCGTGCACCTTATATTTTTTAAAAAGTGACAAAAGTGACACAAAATCAAGATTTAAAGTTACATGTTCGTGTCATTTTTTACCACAAAATAATCTATCTTTGTTTTTGCTCCATCTAACACCTTATCATCGAAAGAAAACTTATTAAAAGGTGCTATCCCTCTCCCCGAATATTCGAATGTTTTGTATAAATAACTCAAGAAAAGAGCCTGTATATCTATAGCAACGAATACAGCCTTTTATTTTATTACCGACATGTAATTTTTCAGCATAAAGATAGAGTCGGCCTTCAAATGATTTCTAATCCATGCTTTTTCTTTTTCACTATCGACAAGCTCTCCCAACCCCTGCAACATCTGATTGTCTCTCACTTTTTCTATGAAAGCTACACAATCAGCCAAATATTCTTTGGTAGTTTTACTGGTTCTTTCTTTGATCACTTCAGTATTAATATCCCAATTGCTTTTGGCAAAATAATGGATGTCGTAAATGTCTCTCATGGCAGTCTCGTTCCTCAAAGTCAAAGCCGACAGCTTACTGGCAAACAAATAATCTTTTTTGGCGGCAAACATTGAAATGCCAAGATATTCTTTTATCTCATAGTGGTCTTGAATATTTTCTACCAGCTTTCTGACATTTATCTCAACCTTGATATTTTGATCATCGTCACCGTAGGAAAGTAGCGCAAAAACTGTAAATCTTTTTATGTATTGATCTTTAACCTCTCCATACTTGCTTAAAATAGCCACGATTTTTTCAAACACTAATTTTTGGTTTTCATCATTTACTACCAGCAAATCAAAATCCAAGTCGACCGAGAATCTCGACAGATTATAAAAAAAGTAGGCACAAGTACCACCCTTGAATCCCAAGAGCGGACTGATTGTGACATCAGTATAGATGTCTTTCAAAATTTGCCCCATTATTAACTGATGTTTTTCTCTATTGAGCATAATTTTTGCGATATTTAGCTAATCGTTTTATTAATTCCTTGTTGTTATAAATTTTTACCAATTCATCACATTTTTCCCAGTTGATTGATTTCAAATTATCAAAGTAGTAATTCGGGAATAAGTAAATCATATCCAAGAAAGCTCTTTCAGTGGTGGCCACGCTGTAGTTATCTTTATTGACAACACCCATGGAATTAAACAGGATTGAATCTTTTAATTTTCTAAAGGTAAAAGTATTTTTATCTACGGTCATTGTTTTTGGCCACTTGGAGACCACAAAAATTGTATCGTAGTGTTGAAAAATCACACCGGCTTCTCTCAAAACCGTTTCGAAGCTGATATAAGATGGGGTGTAAATGCTGGTTGCCAATTCTTTCGGGCTGTAGTCTTTATTCTTGGCAAAAACTCCCCGAGTCAGTCTGATCAGAGCTTTCTGTTTTACATAGTAGGCAGTTTTGGCATACAAGCCTTCCTCGTTATTTTCTTGCCAAATCAAAGCCAAGTCCTTGTTAGATAGGATTGTTTTGGGGGATTGGTATAATTTTGCGATTAAACTGTTCATATTGATAATGTTTGACTGAACTGATAATTAATCACAGTTCCATTGTATATTATTGTAAAAAGTAAGTCAACTGGCTAAAAGTGGATGCGTTATAGGCTCGGGGTGGCTCCGCGTGCTGGAGGAACGGTTTTAAAGTATAATTCTGGCTAATGGTTGTGCTGTTTTGTTTTTACAATAAGACGATTTTCTGGCTTAGTATCTTTATCTAGTAATAATAACTCTGTATTTCCAAAATGAAAATCAGTTAAAACATTCTTCCATGGTAAATTATAATAGGTGGCATAAATCATTTTACCAATATCACCGTGCGTGGCTAATAAAATATTTTCACCAAAATTCTGTTGCTCAATCCATTTGAATAATTTATTTGCCCTATCCATTAACTGAGGAAAGGTTTCGGCGCCTTGAGGTGATAAAAAGTATGTTATTTTGTTAGTGCTTATAATATCAGGCGAACACATAGACTGAATATTTTTAATCATTTCACCTGTCATAATCCCAAAATCACGCTCAATAAGCATTTCCAATTTTTTAGGTTTATCAAGCTCGAGTGCATTAGTTATAGCTTCTGCGGTTTTGTATACTCTTAATAATGGTGAGCTAAAAACTTTTCCAATTTTTAAATTGTGATTTTTAATATTTTGTGCCAAACTTAAGGCTTGTTCAACTCCAGCCTTAGTTAAGGGTTTGTCGCGATGTCCATTCAAAATACCACTGGCATTGTCCTCATCTTGTCCATGACGAGCTAAATAAATTTTTATCATAATATTATTAGTTTCCTTAATTTTAGCAAGGTCGGTTCTAAAGCACAATTACCATATTTAAAAATAGTTCAAATTGAACTATTTTATGTGTGCGGGGTGTTAGGGACGCTATTCTAACTTTTTCTGACTAAAATAACTTATTGATTCCTATTTGTTAACAACTTCTTTTTAGCGCCTGATAACTGTTTAAAATTTTCGCTGCTAATGATTTTTTTTCCAGTTTTTTGTTCTAATTCCAGTCTGGCATTTTTAGCGATTGTGCCACCTTTTCAAGCTGGTATTTTATTATCTTCTAGACCTTTTGTTTCCATTGTTTCAGCAATCTGTTGAGTAGAAAGTTCTGCTAAAGCGGTAAAAACTAATTCCGCATCAGTCATGTGATCACGCAAGTTTTCCGTTTTTAAATTTTTGTAATCTTTGCGTTCCTTAACGCTTAGGTTGCTCCATTCCTGGTGAATTATATTAGTTAAAATTGCATATTCTTCCTTTTCTTTTACCTCATTATTTTTCCAATAATCAGTGAGCTTATTCCTCACTTCTTACCCCATCATTCTTTGTTGAATCCATTTTGAGCTTCTGCCCATTTTTTGCCAATAGCCACGACTGCGATTTAATGCTTTTTCTGGATCAGCTATTTCCTGTACTCTCTCATAGCCGACTTTAGCCAACCATATTTTTATAGGCTCAGCCTTTTTAGAGGGAATAGATTGAATTAAACGAAATAAAGTTTCTGTGTTAGTAACGTCAGTTTTATAAAATTTTCCATCAATAGACTGTAATTTCAGTTTGTCACATTTTGTGACAATCTCACTTCCTTCATTTTTCAAACGATTTTTTAGAGTAGTCCAATAACTTTGTGCTTTTTTAAAGTTCCCCTGGCCTGTCAATACAGCAACAATATCAATAATACTAAAATACCATGTTTCAAGCTCGTCGTTCCAAACACGACGAATTTTACTACCTTCAAATATGGCAATAGATTTTTTATTAATTGTATCAGACATAATATTAACTTGTGTTTGTATATATGTATTATAACAAAAATATCTCCAACATCCCATTAATTTTTAATAAAAATAAAATAAAATTTATCAAATATAAATACATTAAATATTGGCTAATTAATAAGTTTTTAAGTCAAATTAAAACCACGTTATCTTAATTAACAAATATTTTTATTTAAAAGAATCTTCTTAAATTACCAATACAAAAGAACAAAATACGCATACAGCCCCATTTCGTACTAATCTTTTGCAGGGATGATCAGACGTAGTTGAAACTTTTATGTAAACCAAAAAACAAGGCTAAACCTTGTTTTGACTTACTGCGGGCTACCTCGGGCTGGAACCTTAATCTATAAAAATCTAATTTATTATTCACCTAAAACAATCTCATATTTACCCCTTATCGCAGTCTTCATAATTTCAACTAATTCAGCCTGTTTAACCTGTATAGGTCCTAGCTTCGAAGAAAAGCTATCTTCAAGAGTGATTTTGTTATTAAAAAAAGTAAACATTCCACCTCCTAAAACTTCTACATCGTCTTTATTAGCAGTCATTGATGTCAAAATTTCTGTATGACTTACACCTGGCAAACTACCTAAAAAATATTCATCACTAAACTTTAATAATACAAATTTTTGAACGCCACCAAACCTTTCCGTATCAGGATCCAATTCAAAAATATTCTTTACATTTTTCTCAGCGTTAGATTTTTCAATTTGTTCAAAATTCATAATTTTAATTATATATCTAGCGCCTCGTGCTAGCACGATGATGCGGGCTATCTCGGGCTGGAGCCGTAATTTCGGCAAGCCCAGTAAGGCTTTTCGGTGCTTTTTTAAGCCTTTAATAAATAAGATCCTCGTGCGTTATATCAACCCAATTAATCAATTAATCTTAGTGAAAATTCTTATTTATTAATTCATCCCATTTTAATTGTATTTTTTGACGGATCTCATTATCAGGTTTCTCGAGCCCATTGGTAAACCAAAGTTTTAAATTATAAAATCCATCTCTTTCTATTCCGTGTCTTTCAAAGGATGATTGTTTAAAAGATATCCTAGCTCCATCTAAACCATTACTAATAACCGGGATTCCGGCTTCCGCTGTTTCATTAAAAAAACGTTCTTTACAAAAGTTGCGATCTATAACATCAAGTCCCAAATCTTTTAAACAAGTTTGAAATTCTTCTATTGTAGACCAAACTTTTTCTAAAGAATCTTCAGCCTTTTCTTTATTTGTCTCTAATGGATTGTTTAAAAATTCATTCATAATAGATTTATAATACTTCTCGTGCTAGCACGATGTTGCGGAGAGGGTGGGACGATGTTGGAACGGTTTTAGCTAATATTAATCACATTGAAGCATACCACTTTTAACTTCCGGTTTTACCGAAAAAGATTCGGTTTCTTCAATACCGGCATCTCCATAAACCTTGGCCTTAATATAAAAACTTCCAGCACATTCGCTTTGAGTTAATATAAAAGAATAATAGCCATCATTTTCCTGTTTTTCCTTAACCATTACCGGATTATCATTATCAACAACTTTCTTGAGAGAAATATATGCTAAGGCGTCATTAATATTTAAAATTGGGCTAAAAATTTTTTTCAAATTTTCTTTAGATAATGGGCAATAAGTATTATTAATATTTACATAATATCGTATATCCGCACCAGGAAATACATGGTTAGTAAAGGAATAAAAATGAGCATCCGGAAAATTTGTATTAGCATTTATAGATAGCTCTTTAAAAAGTTTGGGATTTGAAGCCTCTTCTTCCGTTATATATATGTCACTATCTTTATCTATACCCGGCACTCCGCTATATATACTATTTTGGCTTAACAAATAAGGCTTTGGAGAAAGCCCTCCCACGCAATCATCTAAAGAAATGGTTGGACAATTATCACTAGCTGCTTCTCGACAATTAGTCGATAACGCTTTAGACTCCACTTTATAATTAGCTACATTAAAATGAAAAATGTTAAAATTAGGAATTCCAAAAATTATTAAATAACCAGCTACAGAAATAATGATAGCTAAAGAAAAAAACAAAATTATTTTTTTCATAGATATATATTGATAAATTATATATTTAAATTATATCATAGATAGGGATACTTTTGCAATAATTAACAAAAAACTGTAAAGGCAATATAGAAATGTCATAGTGGTGGGCAATTT
>CAYURA010000025.1:0-13637 GCA_964446775.1 uncultured Gammaproteobacteria bacterium
CATGAACTATTGACAAATAAAAATAAATGTAGTATGGTCAATAGTTGTTTTGCACCTTAAAAATTGTTTTTTATTAACTTGTTTTAATTTTCCAGCCTATTTTAGTATCAAAGTGATTTGGAGAATTAAAGTAAGTTAAACCAAAAATAAGAAAAATGAAAAATGAAAAATATAACTTAAAAATCGGGAAAAGACCCGAAGATTTTTATCAAAATGTTTTAGTTCGTATTCCAAACTTCAAAGACATTCATATGACCTGGGTACCAGAACATTATATGTCTATTGAGGGCAATGAAACCCTTATTAGAGGGCACTATCGCCGAGGTCACCAGTTTGGATATAATAATTTCGTAACAATTAACTATTACGAAATTGGCGAAAAAATTGGCGAAATGATCGTCGCCGATATAAGGCTAATATACGGGAAAACTAAAAAGCCCGGAACAAAGAGACTAATTCTGGATATATATCCAGCAAAAGCTGGAGAACTGCCTAAATACAGACTAAAAGTTGGATCACCTATTGGTGAGGCCAGGCATCTGATACCCGGAACTAAAGATAAGTATATCAGATTTCAGTTGATTTAACTTATATCGACTGGAATTTGAGAACCCCATTGTCAATGATGGGGTTTTTTATTATCAGCTAGTCAAATTATCTCTCTGTGTTAGAATATTAATAGTTAGTTATTAAATAGATAAAAATGGAAATGAAAAAAATTAAAGTTTTTAGTTTTTTAACCTTATTTCTACTTAGTTTTATTTTAGGGCAAACCACTTTAGCGCAAAATATTTTAAAACAGGAGCCTGAATACGTAAAAGCTAGGGTTATTAGAATATTAGAGGAAAAAGATTTTGAACGTGAAAATGGCAATATTGTCAAACAACAAAAAGTTGAACTTTTAAGTTTAGGGGGTAAAAATAAAGGTGAGATTTTTATTTATAATGGTATTAGTGAATTAGATGTTTTAAGTGGTCATCAATATTCCGAAGGTGATAGAGTTTTTTTAAGTATTGAATATAGTGAATCTGGTGAATTACAAGTTTATATTGTTGATTATGTTAGAGAAAGATCTTTATTTTTCTTGTTTACCTTATTTGTGTTAGTAGTGCTTTTGGTTGGCAAAAAGATTGGCATAAGATCAATTATAGCTTTAGGGGTAAGCTTTTTATTGATTTTAAAAGTTTTAGCGCCATTAATTTTAGCTGGCTATAACCCTGTCCTAACGGGATTAATTCTATCTATATCAGTTCTTCTGGCAATGGTTTATATCACTGAAGGTTTTAATACTAAAGCTCATATTTCTGTTATTAGCATTTTTATAACCCTACTGCTAACACTATTATTATCTTGGTTTTTTGTGAACCTGAGTCGTTTAAGTGGGATGTCGAGCGAAGAAACAATTTTTTTAATTAGTGATAATATTAAGGTGATTAATTTTAAGGGTTTATTATTATCAGCTATTATTATTGGTGCTTTAGGTGTCTTAGACGACATAGCGGTTGGTCAAGTTGAAGCAGTCCAGCAATTAATCTTAACTGATCCTACTCAAAGTCAAAAGAAATTATTTAAATCAGCTATAACAATTGGCAGGGCGCATTTAGGGGCAATTATTAACACCCTGTTTTTAGCCTATGTCGGCGCATCATTACCTTTAATTTTACTTTTTAATGTAAAAAGCGCTCCCTTTGTTAGTTT
The DNA here is from genome assembly GCA_964446775.1 of uncultured Gammaproteobacteria bacterium. Lineage (GTDB taxonomy): Bacteria > Patescibacteriota > Patescibacteriia > Patescibacteriales > UBA12465. Next base: position 1,699 of record CAYURA010000025.1, read on the forward strand.
TTCACAGGTAATTAATCATGAGAGTATTGCTACTGAAATAGTAAGGACTCTTGTTGGCGCGATTGGCCTTTGTTTGGCGATGCCGATAGCTACCCTTTTGGCGGTACTAGTTTTAAATAAAAAAAAGAGCTAATGTATTATTTTGGCTTTTTAAACTTAAAAAAGCTATACTAATGATATAATATGATTTATGAAAAAAATATTTGATTGGCGTAAAAATTTTTTTATTATCTTGGCTATAAATTTTATTGCCATAGCTTTAGTGCCATTATTTATTAGGAGGCCTATTTTTGGTCTATCACAAAGCTTTGTCATTTTTTTGATAACTCTTATTTTATTAATAGCTGCTTATATTGTTAACGCCCTGTATTTAAAAGAGCTTAGACGGTTACGTGTTTATCAATTAAATCTTGAGGATAGACTTCAAGAAACATTTAAATATATCGGTTCAGTTAATTTACAAATGGAGGAAATGAAGCAATCCTTTTCAGGTTTTAAGAAATATCCTCAGAATAAGAAAGATATTAAAACAGCATTTAATTATTTTGCAGAAAAAATATTAAGCGCGATTAATGTTGATTGGGTTATTTTTAGGGTAATTGATACTAATACTTTATACAGTCTAAGAGATGAACGATACACTAGAGCCAAACGAAAAGTGGAGTTCGAAAGGTTTGAGAATAAAGATATCTTAAAAGATAATTATAAAAAAGAAGAGCATACTATTGTTTATTCAGATCAGGTTGGTTTTTATTTAAAAACTTGTTGTATTTTACCAGGTTCTTTAGATAATAATGATCAAGAATTTTTTGTTAAATCACTCGTTAATCAGCTTGAAATGTTATTTATTATTTTTTCTAGTTTAGAGAAGAATAAGAATAGGAATACGGAATTAAAAAACCATGAGTAAAAGTAAATTAAATAAAATAAAACACTAATTATATTTTTTAAGTATTTTTTTAAGAAAAAGAGCTAATTAAGCTCTTTTTTCTAATACTTATTTTTGTGATTAAAGAATACTAACAGCTTTCAATTATTTTTATAATTTTATCTCTATTTATTTCCATTGTTTTTAAATCAACGGCTTCCAAATTTAATCTTACCTTATTCTCTGTGTTCGAGCCTCGAACATTAAACCAGTAATTATCATATTCTACACTAACACCATCTAAGAGGCTAAGTTTAGCGTCTCTAAACCGTTCTTTTAGTATAAGGAAAACTTTTTCTTTATCATTAACGGAACGATTAATTTCACCAGAGTGATAATACACTTCATATTGTTTAATAAATTCGGAAATCGTTGTTTTTTGTTGACCAAATAATTCAAGCATCTTACCAATCATAATTAAGGGCATTTCAAAACAGCCAATGTCTAAATTAAGAAAAAAATGACCTGAAGACTCGCCAGCAAAATAAGCTCCTTCTTTTAACATCTGGTCTTTAATTAGAGAGTGTCCAACCCTAGTAATTATAGGAATACCACCATGTTTAATAATTAGATCTCTAGTTATTTTACCTGGCCTAACATCATAGCAAATTTTACTTCCTGGCTTGTCAATTAAAAATATTTTAGCTAGCAAGCCTCGAATAATAGATGGGTCAATAATCTTACCCAAATTATCTAAAAAGAAAACACGGTCCCCATCACCATCAGTTGCTATTCCTAAATCTGCTCTTTCTTCTAAAACTTTTTTTTGAAGAGTAAGTAAATTTTCTTTTTTCAAGGGATCAGCTTCATGGGAAGGAAAACTTCCATCAAGCTCAAAATTCATTTTAATTAGTTCTCCGGGAATATTTTTTTCTAGCAGTTCTAAATATTGCGCACCCATGCTATTAGCCGCATCAGCTACTATTTTGAAATCTTTAATAATAGGATTAATGTATTGTAAATCATGTTTAAATTGTTCTTCAGCCATATTTTCTAGTTTAGTGACAGCTAGAAAGTCTTTTTCTTCTAAAGTTTCTTTAACACGATTGATATTTTCTTTAAGCCAATTAATACCCGTTTCACCACTAATAGGTTTTGCTTTAGAACGAACTAATTTAAAACCATTCCACTCTTTTGGATTATGTGAAGCAGAAACAATGATACCGCCATCAGCCTGGCTGTGTGATACGGCAAAATAGAAGGCTGGAGTTGATAATAATCCGGCGTCAAGCACATGAGCACCAGCAGCCTGAAGGCCTCGTATTAATTCCTTGCTTATCTCTAGTGAGCTTAAGCGCATATCTCGAGCAACTACAATCTTTAGCTTATTGCTTTTTGAATCATCATCCTTTTTTCTAAGGGCGACAAAAGCTAATCCTAATTTATAGGCAAAGTCAGCTCTAAAATCTTGATTAAAAATACCTCTAAGATCATAAGCTTTAAAAATTTCAGGGTTAAACATAAAATTATTTATTAATATTTATTAATATTAGACCAATAGCTAAGGAGCTTATTAGAACATAAATAAAGTAACCGACAATAGGAATACTTGTTAACAGTGCTATAATAACTATTCCTATCAGAACAGCTAAATAGGGATTGTTTTTCTTTTTGTATTTGATGTATTTTAATAGAGTTAAACCTAAAAATAAGGCACTTATCACCTGACTAAGGAATAGAGCTACTAAAAATAGGCCAATAATTATTAAAGCTAAAGGGATGCCTACAATTGTAGCTGTTAAAAGGACGATTAATAAAGGCGTTAATACTATGAATGCAAGGCCCCAGAGTAAGCTTAGCCAGGCTTTATTTTTGAGTTGAGCATTGAGTTTAAATAATTGATTTCGCTTGATTTTAATTAACAAACAAGCAATAATAAAGGCGCTAATTATTTTATAAATAATGATTTGCCACCAGGTAAAGAGTGATTGTTTATTAAGAGTTTTGTTAGCTATTTCGTAGCTTAAGCCAATCACTTGGGATTCATTATGTCGTATTAATTCAAGATTATTCTGATAATACAGATCTCCTTCAATTATCGCTTTAGGGTGGATATTTAAAGAAGCATTTTTTTGATTATGAAGCTTTAAATCGCCTTGTATTCTTCCTTTTAGTTCAGTTTTTTGTGAGGATATATCAACACCACCTTGAATCAATCCCAGAATTAAATTATTTTGACTTAAGCCTAATAGGTCCCAGCCTATTTTTCCATTTTCTGCTATAATAAAGTCTTGACTGAGATAATTAACATTTCTGGCAATAATACCATTAATGATGAGTTTTTTGGCCGCTACTCGTAAATTACCGTTTATTTCACCAGTAATATTGATATTTTCAGCAATAGCTATTAAGTCACCATTAACCCTTCCATTAAGTTCGATATTCTGTGATATGGCAATTAAGTCACCCTCTAACTCACCATCTATTACAATTTTTGGTGAAATAGCGTATAAATTTCCAGAAATAGTTTCATTAGCTTCAAGTTTAATGTTTTTATAAGCTTCTAAACTAGCTGTTTTTCCTAAGAAGGGAAAAAATAAGAGTATTAGAGTGAATAAGGAAATAAAATAAAACGAAGATTTTTTCATAAATAAAAATTATAATTATCAGAAATAGTATAGATAAGTATAACTTAATTATATGTTAGAGGCAATTAAAGAAGTAATAAATAAAAGCAATGATCTTAAAACTAGAGATGAGTTAGATGTGGTAAAAAGAGCTGTCTGTAAAAAATATAAAACAGATTCTATTTTAAACGCTGATATTATTGCAGTTTATAAACAATTACTTAAAGCAAGGGAAATAAAAGAAAATTTAAGTCTTGAAGGCTTATTACGTAAAAGAAGTATTAGAACAATGTCAGGAGTAGCTCCTGTGGCGGTTTTAACTAAAGCTTACCCCTGTCCAGGAACGTGTGCCTATTGTCCCCGTCAAAACGATGTGCCAGTAAGCTACCTATCAAATGAACCAGCGGTGATGAGGGCTATTCGTTGCGGATATAATCCATATACTCAAGTGTTTCATCGTTTAAGAGCCTTAGAGGATAATGGTCATCATCCAAACAAAATTGAGCTTATTGTCATCGGCGGCACTTGGAGTTATTTACCAGAAAAATATAAATATTGGTATATTTTAAACTGTTTTAAAGCGGCCAATGATTATCGATCTGAAGCTAAGCTGCTTAATAGAGAAATTAAAGATTCATTAAGTTTAAAGAGTCTGAAAAAATTATTAATTAAAGAGCAAAAACGGAATGAAAGCACAAAATATCGTATAATTGGTCTTACCTTAGAAACTAGGCCTGATTATATTAATGAACGAGAGTTGTTAGAGATGAGAGCTTTAGGATGTACCAGAGTAGAGATTGGGGTGCAGGCAATTGATGATGAAATATTGACCTATAATAAACGAGGCCATGGAGTAAGGGAAATAGTTGAGGCAACTAAATTACTTAAAAAATATGGTTTTAAAGTTACTTATCACTTAATGCCTGGATTGCCGAGTGCAAATACTAAAAAAGATTTAGTCATGTTTAAGCAATTGTTTGATGATGAGAGATTTCAACCAGATCAAATAAAGTTCTACCCGACGGTTGTAGTGAAAGGCAGTCTATTATATAAATGGTATAAGCAAGGTAAGTATCAACCATACTCTGACGAAGATTTGCAAACATTAATAATCAACTGTAAAGCCTTGGTTCCTAAATATGTAAGAATTATCCGTTTAATTAGAGACATCCCCGCCGAATCTATTGTTGCAGGTAATAAGATAACTAATTTAAGACAATTACTTAAACAGAGGGGCGTCACCTGTAATTGTATTCGCTGTCGCGAGGCTAAGAGTGAGAAAATTAAAAAATACAAGATTAAAGTAATTTCCTATTCCGCCTCATCAGGAGTAGAGCACTTTATTAGCGCTAATAGTATCGATGGTCAAATACTTTATGGTTTTTGTCGTTTACGTTTAGATAATAAAAGTCCAATAGCTCCAGCACTTATTCGCGAATTACATGTCTATGGTGAATTAGTTCCCTTGGGTGCTAAAAAAAAGGTACAACATCAAGGCTTGGGTAAAATTCTAATGGCCAAAGCTGAGGAATTAAGTATCTTGACTGGGGCGAAAAAAATTGCGGTAATTTCAGGGATTGGCGTAAGAGGATATTATAGAAAATTAGGTTATAGATTAAAAAATACTTATTTAGTTAAAAAAATATAAGGTTTTTATTATTTTGACAAAGCTTGGCTTGTCAATTAATATTAAGCATATGAATAGTAATATATTATCAATACAAGATCCGGAAATTGAAGAAATTATTAAACAAGAAGATAGTCGCCAAGAAAATGAACTGGAGTTAATAGCTTCAGAAAATTATGCATCATCAGCTGTGCGATCTGTGCTTGCTTCGGTTTTAGGAAATAAATATAGCGAAGGTTATCCTGGTAAACGCTATTATGGCGGCAATCAAAATATTGATGAATTAGAATTATTAGCAATTTCTAGGGCTAAAGAATTATTTGAAGCCGAACATGTAAATGTTCAGCCATTGTCAGGCTCTCCAGCTAATGCAGCTGTTTATATGGCTTTCTTAGAGCCTGGTGATAAAGTCCTGGGTTTACGCCTTGATCATGGTGGACACCTTTCACATGGGCACAAGGTTAATTTTTCTGGCCGTTTGTATGACTTCATTCAATATGAGGTTGACGCTGAGACCGGTTTGATTAACATGGAGGAAGTTCGGAAAATTGCTTTAAAAGAAAAGCCAAAAATGATTGTTGCTGGATTTAGTGCCTATTCTCGAGAGATTGATTGGCAGGCATTCCAAGATATTGCTACTGAGGTTGGGGCGATTAGTTTTGCTGACATTGCCCATGTAGCCGGTCTTATTGCCGCTAAGCAAATAAAGAATCCGGTGCCAATTTTTGATGTCGTTAGCACCACTACCCATAAAACCTTACGTGGTCCTAGAGGGGCAATAATAATGTGTAAGGAAAAATATGCTAAACAGATAGATCGGGCTGTTTTCCCTGGAATGCAAGGTGGTCCCCATAATAATATGACCGCTGCTAAAGCAGTAGCTTTTGGAGAGGCTTTACTACCAGAATTTAAAAGCTACTCACAACAGGTGATAAAAAATGCTCAAAAATTAGCTGAACTGCTGATAGAAAGAGGTTATAAAATTGTTTCAGGTGGAACTGATAACCATCTTTTGGTAATAGATTTATCACCACGGGGATTGAGTGGGAAAGAAGCTGAACAAACTTTAGAAAAAGTAGGTATTTCCGTCTCTCGTTCTACCATTCCTAATGACCCTAAGCCCCCAATGAATCCCTCAGGTTTGAGAATAGGGAGTGCTGCTATTACTACTAGGGGTATGAAGGAAGAGGAAATGATCATCATTGTCGATCTAATAGATGAGGCTATAGATTCAAAGGACAATGATGATGCTTTAAAAATTATTAAAACTAAAGTTGAAAAATTTTGTTTACGCTTCCCTGTTTACTAATCCTAAATTTATGTATCAAATAATTGATGGTCGAGCCATTGCTGAAAAAGTTAAAGATAAGATAGTTAAAGAAATAGTGACTTTAAAAAAAAATAGGCCTAACTTAGCTATAGTTTTAATTGGTGATCGGGAAGACTCAGAACTTTATGTTTCTTTAAAAGAAAAAGAAGCTAAAAAATTAGGAGTCGATACTCATCTATATAGATTTGATAGAAAGACTGAAGAAAGTGAAATTATTGAAGCGCTTAAGTTTTTAAATCAAGATGACTTAATCGACGGCATCTTAGTGCAGTTACCGCTGCCTGATAAATTTGATACTGATAAAATAATTAATAGTATTAAGCCAGAAAAGGATGTTGATGGATTTCATCCACATTGCCCTGATTATATTATCTCACCAGTACTTGCATCAATTAAAGCTTGTTTGCAAGAAATTGATAATAAAGCAGATGGTCGCAGCGCTTGTATTTTTTATAATTCAAAAATATTTGGCAAAGGCGTAGAGCAAATATTAATAGCTGCAGGCTATAAAATTATTAGTAGTGACAAGTCCAAGGAGGCTGACTTAATTATTAGCGCTCTAGGTAAGCCAGAAATTATTAAAAAGGAACAAGTAAAGAAAGGAGCAGCAATTATTGATATTGGGATTACTAAACAAGCTAACAGAGTCTATGGTGACGCTGATGCTCAAGATTTAAAAGATCATCTTTCGTATCTAACTCCAGTTCCAGGTGGAATTGGACCAATGACTATTGCTTTTTTATTTAAAAATGTCTTAGAAATTTACAAGAGGCGCGCTTAATTACAAACATGGATAAAAAGAAGAAACAACTAGTTGAGTTATTAAAGATCCATTTCAATTATGGGTCTTTTCGTCCTGGTCAAGAAAAAGCAATTGATGCTATTTTAGCGGGAAAAAATGTCCTAGCAGTTTTGCCTACAGGTGGGGGTAAGTCAATGATTTTTCAATTACCAGCACTAATTTTAGAGGGGATAAGCATTGTCGTCTCGCCACTAATAGCTTTAATGAAAGATCAGGTTGATTCTTTGTCTTCTGTGGGCATTCCTGCTACATTTATTAATTCTTCAATTTCTTTAAGTGAGACTAATACAAGATTGAAAGATGTGGCAAATGGAAGTTATCGTCTAGTGTATGTGGCCCCAGAAAGATTCTATAATAAGTTTTTTTTAGAGCAATTAAAAGCTATTAAGGTGTCATTATTTGCGATTGATGAAGCTCATTGCATTAGTCAGTGGGGACATGATTTTAGACCAAGTTACTTAAGGTTAAAAGAAGTGATTAAACTTTGTGGATCGCCTATAGTTGTTGCTTTAACCGCCACTGCTACACCTGAAGTGAGAGAAGATATTATTAGGCAGCTGGCTTTAAATAATTATGAATCAGTAATTAGTGGCTTTGAGCGTCCAAATTTGCATTTTGCTGTAGTTCTAACTAATAATAGCAAGAAATTAGAATATATCTTATCAGTGGCTCGTGAACAAGAGGACGGCTTTGGCATAATTTATGCTGGCACACGTTCTAAGGTTGATGAAATTGTAGAATTTTTATCAGATAATGGTATCCCAGCTTTAGCCTATCACGCAGGGATGGATAGTAATAGCCGTGAATGGGTACAAGAAAGATTTATGAAAGGAGAGGTTAAAATTGTAGTTGCTACTAATGCTTTTGGCTTGGGGATAAATAAAAAAGATATCCGGTTTGTTATCCATAACGATCTTCCTGGAACCGTTGAAGCATACTATCAGGAAGCTGGTAGGGCCGGAAGAGATGCTAAAGATAGTTATTGTATTTTATTTTACTCTCCTTCAGATAGATATTTACAAGAATTTTTTATTGCTGGTGATAATCCTAGTCCAGAATTAATTAAAGATGTGTATCGGTTTTTAATAGATGAATATGAATATAATCAAGAGGCAGATTCTTCAATTTTAATAACCTATTCAGAGTTATCCAAAAGGTTAGCTGAGTCAGCTCCAGAAATGGCGATTGGTACAGCAATTAAGATTTTAGAAAAAGGAGCTTATGTTTCTCGACCAAATGAGCGAACCACTAATTCATTTATAAAGTTAAGTAGTGATTGGGATGATTTATTTGCTGGAATAAGTAAGCGGGCGAAATCACAAAGAGAGATGGCTGAAAAGTTAAAAATAAAATTTGGCTCTGAAATAGAGAGAGGTTGGCAATTTATTGCCGACGATCTTGCTATTATTTTACATGTAAAGAAAGAGGCATTAGTTAGAGTTGTTAAAAAATTAGCAGAACAAGACTTAATTAAATATAGACCACCATTTAAAGGAACTGAAATTAAAATATTAAAATTTGTTAATCCTGATAAACTATCATTAGATTTTAGTGTCTTAGAGGAAAAGTCTGAACGAGCCTATAATAAATTAAATGAAATGGAAAATTATGCTCATAGCTCTGATTGTCGTCAGAAACATATTTTAGAATATTTTGGTGAAAAGAATGTAAAGAGATGTGGACACTGCGATAATTGTTTAAATCCGAAGAGAAAAGTAAAACATGAATATTTAGGAACTTATTAATTTATGAAAGAAAAGCAAATACAAGAATTAAATGAAATTGTAAAACGATCTTATGATTTAACAGCTGATCACTTCAATGCTACTCGTAGCAAAATGGCAGCTGCAGATTTTCTTTGGGCAGCAGAAAGAATTAATAGTAATGATAAAGTCTTAGATGCTGCTTGTGGTAATGGTAGATTATTAGACTATGTTGATATTTCTGCCGATAGTTATTTAGGAATTGATGCTAATGACAGATTAATTAAAATAGCCAAGGCTAATTACCCTAAGTATAATTTTCACTGTTTAAATCTCGAAGCTGTCACTAGTCTTAAAGAAAGAAAATTTACTCGGATTTTTTGCTCAGCCGCTATCATTCATATACCTGGGGAAGCTGAGAGACTAAAATTGTTAAAAGATTTTCAGATGATATCATCGGCCGAGGCCAAGTTAATTATTAGCGCCTGGAAGATGACTGGCAAATACTATTATAAGTTAAAGTTGAAAAGTATTGTTACTAGTATTTTTAGATTTAAATTTAAAACCTGGCGAGACCTGGTTTTTCCCTGGCTTGATCAGGATGGTAATAAATTAGGACTAAGATATTATCACCTTTTTTCTCTAAGCGGTCTAAAAAAGGAGTTAATGGCAGCTAATTGGCAGATAGAGGAAACATTAAATGATCGGCACAACTTTTGGTTTGTGGCGGTAAAAAAATAACTTTTAACCTTATGGCAAAGTGGATGGTGTTTGTGAGTTAATTAGTATTTTTCGAAGCACTGGCTGATATTTTTGCGAAAAACTGGTCTTTAAGTAGACATTGGTACTTAGCTGCTATTAGCCTTTTAATTTACTTAACAGCTAATTCTTTTTGGTTAGTCGCGTTAAAAAATGGTTCTGGCTTGGGACGAGGAGCAATAGTGTTTTCTCTTTTTTCAGCCATTATTGCAGTCCTGTTAAGTGTGTTTATATATCATGAGTCATTTAGTCGCTTACAAGCCCTAGGTCTAGTCATGGGTATTTTGGTATTATTTTTCATATTTTGGGAATAATATTCTAGTTACTTGACACCCCCAGGGGGTATGTTAGAATAGAGAGTAATATCGGTAAATATATAAATATGAAAACCCCTGAACAAAGAATTAATAATATCATTGGACAATTAGAGGGTGTTAAGAAAATGATGGCTAATAAAAAAGATTGTCTTTTGGTTTTAATTCAGATGAAAGCCCTTAAGTCAGCTATTTCTTCTCTGAGTATTCAGATATTAAGTAATGAATTAGACTCATGTTTAGATAAAAAAATTGCACCGATTAAGAAAATTAAAATTGAAACTATTTTAAAAGAATTAGTTAAACAATAAGTTATAATAAAAAACTAAATTAATTACACAAGCATTTAAGCTTGTAATACATTTATGAGTAAAGTATTAGACATTTTAAAAAAAGACTTTGAAACAGAGGTTTTAAAAAGTGAATTGCCAGTCTTGGTTGATTTTTGGGCACCTTGGTGCATGCCTTGTCGCATGATGGCGCCAATCTTAGATGAGTTAGCTGATGCTCTTGATGGTAAATTTAAGATTGTGAAGATTGACACTGAGAATCCAGAAAATCAAGATTTAGCAGTTCAGTATCAAATTCAGAGCATTCCTAACATGAAGCTTTTTAAGGGAGGACAAGTAATAACTGAGTTTGTTGGTATGCGGAGCAAGGATGATTTAAAAAGTAGTTTAGAAAAATATCTATAAATAGAAAACATGTTTTAAAAAAAGAGTCTCAAATTACTGAGACTCTTTTTTTTCATTTTTATTTTATTTATTACAAGCAAGAAGCATCTGTTGAGCCAACGCTAAAGTCGAATCCGAACCCTGTTGTTGGTGATTGGCTATTTAATTGTTCATTACATTCTTCTGGCGCATTGTTAAAGGCGGCGCAAATAGTTCTTAGCAAACTAGCGGAATCACGCCCACTACTTACAGTTGTTTCGTTAATGACTAAGGTAGGTGAACCGCCAACGCCATATTTAGCATTAGCTTCTTTTTGTACATTAAAACTTGGAAAACTACCTTTCCAGTCAACCTTATTAGTATAGTTTTCAGTTATTTTAAATTCTTTATCAGTGTCAGCCACACAATTTTTAATTTTCTTTTCATTGGTATTTTTACTTAAGCAATTAGCTTGATTACCCGCTTCTAGGAAACAACTGAGATAAGCAGTTAATTTTTCTGGTTGTTCTTTTTGAACACAATATTGAATCAAGTTTTCATCAATTTCTTTTTTATCATGCATAGCATAATCATTGAAATTTAAAGTAAAATCAATTTTATTACCTAAAAGTTCAAGTACTGGTAATAGCCCTTTTTCCATTTGGGTGCCGAAGGGACAGTAACTCATAACAAATAGTTCAACTTTTGGTTTATCTGACTTAGAAACAATAGGGGTAGCCTTGTTATTATCTTCGGCATTAACTTGGTTATCCTGTTTTATTGCTTCTATCTCTAAAGCTGTTGGAAAGAATAGTTCGCCGTCCTTAGTGATGTATGATTCTACTGGCTCCTCGTAACCAATATCAATTATCATTTTATATAGATCATATTCTTCACTAATTTCTAGAACCTTAGCTGGGCTACCACTAGGCATAAGTTCAGTATTAATAAAAGACTCAGCCTTAGCGAGTGCCTCAGGTGCGCTTAGCTGATTAGTTGTTTGTTGCTTAGACCAAACCATGCCAGCTATAATGCCGACAATAATAATAACAGCTGCTATCCCAAGCTTTGCTAAATTATTATTTTTACTTAAGGCTTTTTTCATTTTATCCATATTATTTTTAATTATATTTAAATTATATTTAAATTATTTTATATTACTCTATTATAGTTAATTATTTTATGAAAGTCAAAATTATTTGGCTCCCTGTCAAACAGTGTGATAGTTTAGTATCCAAATAAGTGGTAAAAAAGCT
>CAYURA010000026.1:0-11747 GCA_964446775.1 uncultured Gammaproteobacteria bacterium
AATTCCCCCCAAAAAATCCTGAATCTGAAAGGGTTCGCCACGCTCCGCGTGGCTCAAAAAGTACGGTTCGATCCTTAATTTGAAAGTTCGAACCGACTTTTTTGAATAAATGAAGTTTCTCTTCATTTATTCCCTCGTTTGCCAATTCTATATTGTATTTCAAAAACTTTTCGGTAAGTTCGAACCGATTATTCGCTTTTTGCTCAAAAGCCGATAATTTCTCTTTTAAAAGTTGTTTTTGATTAACTAACTTATTTTTAGAATCACGATATTCTTCCAAAGACAAAACATTTTCTAGATATAAGTTCATCAACTTTTCAACTTTTGAATCCAAAAGAGAAATATCGGCTTTTGTCTTGTCTGCAAAAAGCGTAGACGATTGGGCTTCCACCGATTTGTCTTTTTCATTTTCCGCCAACATCCATTTAGCCCAATCGTCTGGCAAAGAAACTTTTTTGATTTCTTTTTGAATTTCGGAAGTGATGATTTCCTCATGAGTATATTTTTGTGAACAAGGATTTTTCCGTTTGGTACATCGCAAATAGTTATGACCTTTTTGCGTTTCGGTGGTAATGAAACAGCCACATTCTCCGCAACGGAAAAATCCTCTATACAAAAATGGTTTTAGACCTTTCGAGTGAGGTTTAGATTTTCTCATCATCACTTCCTGAACGGAATCAAAAAGTTTCTTTGTGATAATCGGTTCGTGTTTTCCTTCGTGAATTTCGCCGTTATACAACATCAAACCCGTGTATATCGGATTTTTCAAAAGTTTTTGATAATTTGACACCGCAAGTTCCTTTCCGCTTTTTCGCTTCAATCCAAGTTCGTTAAACTTGTCGCGGAGTTGTCGCAAAGTGAAATTTCCAGTTGCATAGGCCTCAAATGTTTTCTTTATTAAAGGTGCGATATTTTCATCGGGAACAATTTTTCTATTTTTGTTCACATATCCAAGCGGAGCCATTTGAGGCCATATTCCGTCTTTCACTTTGTTGCGATGACCTCGCTTAATATTTTCGCTTAAATTATCCACATAATACTTGGATTGCGAAAAAGCGATTGAGAGCATGAATTTTCCTTGCGGTGTCGGATCAAACCAAAAAGTTGGAAATTTCATTTCCACGATTACACCAGTATCAACGAGGTAGATAATTTTCCCTCCGTCTACCGAGTTTCTCGCAAGTCTATCGGGATGCCACGCCAAAATACCAGACGCTTCGCCCGCTTCCATTCTCAACATCATTTCGTTAAACACAGGGCGACCTGGTATTTTGGCGGTCTGCTTTTCGACAAAGACATCAACCACTTCCAGTTGTTCTTTCAACGCTAAACTTTTCAGTTCCGAAAGTTGGTCAGAAATACTGCGGACTTGTCTGTCTTTGTCGTCCGTAGACTTGCGAGTATAAATGAAAAACTTTTTGGTTTGATTATTCATAATTTTGTATTGGCAAACGAGGAGTCACGCGGAGCGTGGCGAATCCTTTCAGAATCAGGATTTTTTGGGGGGAATTCAGAACAGACGGCACTTCGTGCCGACCATATTTTTTGCGGAAATTTGAATCCCGATTTGTTGCGGTGTTTGTTGGACAAAGTTCGAAACTATTTCGAGCAAAATCCAAATGATTAAAACTACTAAAAAGGACTCGGCAGGGCGAAACAATTTGTCTGGGGCCCTGCCTCGGCTGATTTCCCGCCCGCAGGAGGGGTCTGGGGAGGAATGCGGGCGGGTTTCGGAACCCTTTTTTCAAAAACGAATTTTGAATTTTGTTTTTCAAAATGCGTCGCCTCCAAATTTTGTTTGATTAAATTCATTTTATTTGGTAAAGTTATAGTAGTAAAACTTATCCCACTATCTATACTAGTATAATTATACTATGAAGTCAAAAGAATTACCAACAATTGCAAAGAATATAAAGAAATACAGAGAAAAACTCGGTATTTCGCAGGATAAACTCTCTAAGCTTGCCGATATTGCTTACAATGTGATTATCAAAGTTGAGTCCGGGGCAACACCTAACCCGACTATTGAAACTATGGCAAAAATTGCCAAAGGGTTGGGTGTTTCAATTGATGATTTAATGAAATAATTTTATGGAAAATTTTGAAGCAAAATTTATGCAACCAAAAAAACCAGAGGAAGAAAAGAAAACCTTGGAAATACCACAGGCCGAAATAGTTTCAGATCAGCCACCGCAAGAAGGTGGCACAGATAACGCAAAGCAAATAGAAACTATCCAAAGAAAAATTGATGATCAAAATAAGATTGAGGAGATTAGAGAACGGCTCGGCATAGAAAGTGAAGATACAAAAATTCAATCCTTTATAAGTGAATTGCCAAACAAGGAAGGATTTATTGATTTCAGTCAGCTGCAAAGAGTCGGACATGGTGGCACTCATGATGTTTTTATCTATCCCCAAAAACCAACATTTGTTATTAAATTAAATCGTGGTGCTTTAGAAAAAGCACGCAGTATAGGACAAGCGGAATTGCCACCCGAAGTGCGAAAAATAGCAGACGAATATGTAGAGGGTGAAAATAGTAAAAATGAACAGTTATACAAACATTTTGGGCAGGAACACTGTTTGCGTGAAAAAGTATTAGTGCAAAAAATAAGTGTTGAACAAGACGGTATTTCACAAAATATTGAGGGTGTAATTTCAATACAGGAAGCGAGTAATATTTTTAAAGACCCGAACAAAAAAGATTTTAGTACTGGCTATACTGAGCAAGACCCATCTGTTGGGGAAAATAGAGAAGCTTATGACAAAATGAATAAAGCACTTTTAGGTGGCGGTGAATTTGATGAAAAAGACTTTTTGAAATTTAACGAAAAATTAAAATCAATTTTTGAGCTAGCGGATAAAGACAAAGAATTTGCAGATTGTGCGAGAGAATTTTTATTGAGATTCAAGGAATATTTTGAAGCATCAGGGAAATTTATTGATTTAGTTGGGCAGGAAAATGTTTTATTTCATCAACAAGACGGCAAGTGGACATTTAAACTCGGTAGCGTTGTTAAAGGTGAAAATAAACAAGTGATGGAAGAAGTTATGAGTGCACTGGAAGAAAATCCAGAAGTTATAAATCAAGATGAAAAAATTCGAAATCAGCTTATGAATCAATTGGCCTTGATTAGATTATTAAATGCTACTGGGCTAAAAGTTGGCATTGGAAAGATTGTCGATGTAAAATTGACAGAAGGACAATTGGAAAATTTGGATAGGGTAAAATTTAAGAAAGAGGTTGATAAAGATAAAGTGAATTTGTAGTTTTAAAGTTTAGGCGACGCATTTTGAAAAACAAAATTCAAAATTCGTTTTTGAAAAAAGGGTTCCGAAACCCGCCCGCATTCCTCCCCAGACCCCTCCTGCGGGCGGGAAATCAGCCGAGGCAGGGCGAATCCGAAACCCCAGACAAATTGTTTCGCCCTGCCGAGTCCTTTTTAGTAGTTTTAATCATTTGGATTTTGCTCGAAATAGTTTCGAACTTTGTCCAACAAACACCGCCAGTAAGTCAAAACAAGGTTTAGCCTTGTTTTTTGGTTTCAAAAAGTTCCAAGATTGGGTAGGGAGTAAGTAAAAATATTTTTAAAAAATCACATAATTTATTTAATATTAATATAAAAAATAGTGGTTCCAAAGTAAATCATTTTACTTGTATTGACAAATAAATAATAATGCCATACAATGTGATTATAATAAAAAACATATGATTACTAAAAATAACGAACAAATTCAAATTCGTATTGACGCTGAAACTAAAAAAGAAGCAAAAAAAATTCTTGATAGTTTGGGTATTGATATGAGTTCGGCTATAAAATTATTTTTTCGTCAGATAATAAATGCCAGAAATTTGCCATTTGAATTAAGGGGCGAAAATGGCCTTACTTTACAGAATGCTGAACTGTTAAGAGAATCCATTATCAGTGCTAGGAATAGCACTAAGATTTTTAAGGATGGGTCAGTCCTCATCAAAGACGCTTTAAGAGATTAATCTATGTTTTTACTGAAATTTTCTAGTCGATTTAAGAAAGACTTAAAGCCCTATAAATATGACAAAGTTTTTTTAGTTGAATTAGAAAAAGTTTTAGATATTTTAGCAAAAGGCAAAGACTTACCAGATAAAAATCTTAACCATCCTCTTATTGGTGAATTTAAGGCTTGTTTTGAATGTCATATTAAGCCTGATATTCTTCTTATCTATAAAATAGAGAAATCAGAGTTGATTGTTTTATTGCTTAGGGTTGGTTCACATTCAAATCTTTTTTAATGGTCATTATTAAGAATAATAATAGCGAATTAAGGTTTTTCTATATTACCATTCCAAAACGTCCCATCCTCTCCGCATAGTTTAAATAGCCCTAAAATAGGAACTATTTTTGATAGGGAGAATTGAACTTTGAGATTGGTGATGCTAATATTAAAGTAAATAATGGAATATGAGCATTTCAGACAAAATAAGTAATATCAGAAAATTAAAAGATTTTAATTATCTTTTGAATGAGAAACAGGATAAAAAAAAGATAAAGGATTATTATAATATAAATAAGCTTGCGTATTTGTTATGCCACAATAAACTTGGTTATTTACACATGGGCATTTCTAATAATGGCCGTTATCATAAATCAGACTTACTTGCCCAGGTTAGAATTATTGAAAAAGAGGTAGAAGCTCCTTCCGTTTTCAAGATATTAGAATTAGGTTATGGCCGAGGAGCTAATATATACAATTTGGCCAGAACATTCCCTCAAAAAAAATTTATTGGTATAGATCTTTCAACTGAACCATTAAAAAAATACCAGATAAATAATATTGATTTTATAAAGCAAGACTACGATGACCTATCCTTTCTAGCAAAAGATATTAACTTAGTTTTTGCTATAGAGACTCTCTGTCATTCAACTTCTTTAGCCCACTCCATAAAAGAAATTTACTCAATTATGGAGTATGGTGCTAAATTGATAATTTTTGACGGTTATTATTTAAAAGGTTTTAATACTTTAGATAAAGATACTAAAGATGCCTGTCAGCTTGCCGAGCGAGGGATGGCAGTGGATCACTTTCATGAGTTACAAGATTTAAGAATGGAGACCGAAAGAATTGGTTTAAATATGTTAAAAGAAGTAGATCTTAGTGATAATATTTTACCTTCTTTGTTTAGATTTGAGAAACTAGCTAAAATATATTTTAAAAACCCAATATTATCAAGGTTAGCTAACTATTTACTCCCTGAAATGTTTGTTAGAAATTCCTTGTCTGGCTATTTGATGCCTGAACTTATTGGATCAGGAGTAGCTGGATATTATATGCATATACTACAAAAGAGTTAATTAATGGGTATTTTCCTATATAACCGCTCCAACTACGCCCCCCTCCATACTAAGTTAAAATCTCCTTTATCTTCAATTGTAGGCAGCACATCATAGGGCTGTTTGAATGTAATATTGAAGATTTTTTTATTTTTTATTTAGAGCTTAAAAGTAGAGAATTAAATATTTACTTTTATTTTCTAAATTTTTTTTACAAACTTTTTTCCTACTATTTATTTAATCTAATTTTATTTTTTAAAACTAAGAGTTTCAATAAGCGAATACCTTAATGCTTTATGCTATACTTAAGTAAGCCCTTCTTAAGGGGAGAATGTAATAATTATATGAATTTAAATTTAGGCTGTGGAGAAAAAGAGATTCCTAATTTTATTGGTGTTGATAAAATTAAAACAAACGCTACTGATATTATTCATAATCTTAACGTCTTTCCTTACCCTTTTCCTGATAATAGCGCGCAAGAGGTTGTTATGGATAACATTTTAGAACACTTAGATGACGTTATTGCTGTCATGGAAGAGGTGTATCGTTTGTCTAAACATGGGGCGACACTTAAAATAAATGTGCCTTATTTTAAGAGTAATAGTGCTTTTACTGACCCAACTCATAAGCATTTTTTTTCAGAAACTAGTTTTAAGTATTTTTCAGAAAAAAATTCTTTACATTTTTATACTAAAGCAAAATTTGAAGTTAAAAATATTAAATTAATTAGCCACAGTAAATATAGAGATGTTAAACATTTTTTTCGCAACCTATTACCCTTAAAAAAAATATTAAATTATTTTTTATTTAATATTTATGATGAAATTAGTTTTGAGTTAAAGTGTATAAAAAAATAATTTACAATTAATATTTAAAATAAAGATTGATTCTTACCTAAAATTGTTCCAACTTACGCAAAAAAACTATTAAAAGTTTATGAAAAAAATAATTATTGCTTCAAAAAATCCAGTTAAACTTAATGCTTGTTTAAACGGTTTTCAAAAAGTCTTTCCTAATGAAAAATTTGTAATTGAAGCTATTTCTGTTCCATCGGGCGTTAGTGACCAACCAAAAAACAACAAAGAAACATATTTAGGAGCATCAAATCGAGTTAATAATGCTTCTAAGGACATAGTGGATGCTGATTATTTTGTTGGCATCGAGGGCGGAATTCAAGAAAATGACTTAGGAATGGAAGCGTTTGCCTGGATCATAGTCAAGAATAAAAATGGTATTATTGGAAAAAGTCGAACTAGTACTTTTTTCCTCCCCAGTAAAGTTGCAAGATTTATTAAACAAGGCAAGGAACTCGGAGAGGCTGATGATATAGTTTTCAATAGAATAAACTCCAAACAGGCCACTGGCGCTATTGGTATTTTAACGAATAATTTAATTGACAGGACGAAGTGCTATACCGAAGCTATAATACTTGCCTTAATTCCTTTTATCAATGATAGCTTATATAATGTTTAATTTTTTTCTAGAGCAATTAATGCAATTTTGATATCATGAATATAAATTTACTTACTTAAAAAAATATATGAGTAAAAAAACAAAAACAATTATCTTCTTTACTTTTATCATTTTAATAATTCTATTTTTTTCTTTACGATTAATATATTTAAACTCAATTAAGGGTTCAACCCCTGACTCCATAACTATAAATAGTTATCAATCGGAGACCAAGTATGACAATATAAAAGTTTATACTCTTGAAGAGTCACAGAATGATAAACGTTCACTTTTACATATTGCCTATCCAGTAACAGAAAACAAGATGATTAATTTGAAGTTAGAAGAAATAGCTCAAGACTTCTTGAGTGAATATAAAGGAATAGCTAAAGACCAAGAGCTGGCCTATCAAGACTATATTCAAAAAACCGGCCAAGTAGCCATGACCTTCAGGACTGAATACATCCAGCACTTTGACATTTCTTTTGCAAACGACAAATATTTACTTTTTATTTTTGACCAATATAGGAACACGGGTAACACTGGTAATGACAAAATAACCTCTGTTTTATTTAATCGTGAAACAGGAGAAAATCTTCCTCTTGCTAGCCTTTTTAATAGTGATGACTATTTAGAGGTACTTTCAAAAAAGTCACGTCTAATATTAAATAAGCGTAACACAGAAATAGCTGAATCAATTTATTTTGAAAACGATGAAGAAAAAACGGAATGGCTCGACGTGCAGACTAAAATGATAAACGCTGGAACTGAGGCTACAAGTGATAATTTTAATAGTCTGAGTATATCTGATAATAAAGAATTAATAATAATTTTTGACAAATATCAGGTTGGACCAGGCTCTGATGGTATTGTAGAAATAAAAATACCACTAAATGAACTTTATCAGATTCTTTCAGATGAAGTAAAAAATATATTCGATGTTGTTAATGATTCAAAGCAAGAAAATATAAGTGTAGAAAAAGATAATGAATTAAATAAACTCAATGCCATCGATTGCTCTAAAGAAAGTTGTGTTGCCTTAACATTCGATGATGGTCCTTCAGTTTACACCGACAAGCTATTAGATATTTTAAAAGAAAATAATGTGACCGCCAGTTTTTTTATCCTAGGCAGATCGGCTAAAATTCAACCAGACACAATTCGCCGTATTGTTAGAGAGGGCCACGTAATAGGAAACCATACCTGGGATCATAAAGATCTAACAAAGATTTCTATTGAAGCAATACAGAAACAGATTTCTGATACTGATGAGTTAATAAAAAAAATTACTAATTACGATATTAGCTTTCTTCGTCCACCTTATGGATCTTATGATGATAAGCTACTTAAAGATATAAACAAAACGGTGATTTTATGGAATATTGATCCTGAAGACTGGAAAGATAGGGACACTGAATTAATTATTGAACGGATGAGTCAAGCTGAAGCAGGTTCAATTATACTTGCTCATGACATTTATCGAACAACTATCGAAGCAATCCCCCAGTTGATAAAAAATTTAAAACAAAAAGGCCTACAATTTGTTACAGTTGATAAATTATTTACACCTGAAGCCTTAAAGGGTAGACAAGTCCTTAGACATCAATGAATCTTTTGCTTAATAGCCTCTTAATGTTATAATGACTAGGTGATAGTCATTTTTTATTAATTAATAATACTTATTACTAAGTTTATTTAGTAAAGGATTAATATTTATGGAAGAAGATTCGTCAAAACCAAACTCAGAAAAAATAATGAAAACAAAAAGAGGCCTATTAATAACTATCATGCTCATAATAGTTATCAGCCTAGCACTGATAATTAGTTATTTTTTTCTAGTTAAACAAGACTCTAGTCAAGATAAATCGACAGAAAATAATCTGCTAGATATTATCGACAATAATCTGATAGATGTTATTGATAATAATATTAGTGAAAATGATGATGATTCAATAAGTGGATTTGCAGATTATCAGAACGTTCCAGTTAATATCATTCCTCAAATTCCTAGCTACAAAGTAAATTCTGATTTAAGTAATATTACTAATATCGCTGATTATACCCTATCAAACGACCTAAAAGAACTATTGATACAAAATTCTTTTGCGGTTAAACCTGCATATTACAATGAGTTTTTCCCTCTCTATGAGGCAAACCGCTACAGCTACACTCCCAGTTTTATCACTACTGACTCAATGCTACATAACTATCACCTAATGTTTGATTTTTTACTAAAGCAGCTAGAAGAAAGGAGCTTAACAGGAGAATTAAAAAAACTTAATGCTAATCTTCTGGCTAATTCTTTGAGTGATTATGAAGCCTTAAAAGGAAGTGGCTGGGAAAATGCTGCCAAAAGAAATATCGGTTTTTTCGCTGTTGGGAGCAAGCTACTTGACCCAAGTATTAAGATACCGGAAATAGTTAGACAAGAGGTAGAGGCAGAGCTAGCTTTAATTAAGGCACACAATGGTATTGATTCATCTCCAGTAATGAACCTTGGGGTTGATTCTGAAATACTAATCGACACCCCTCAAGGTCTGCAATCTCCTGACCTGCTCAATGAGGACTATTCCCAATATATCCCTCGGGGTCATTATAACCAAAGCGACGAACTAAAGGCCTATTTTAAATCAATGATGTGGTACGGACGACTAAGCTTCAGATTAAAAAATGAAGACGAAACTAAATCAGCCATTATTATTACCCTAAATCTTAATAATGAAGCTAACCATAAATCTTGGGATAAACTCTATGAACCAATAAATTTCTTTGTTGGTAAAAGTGATGACATTAGCTATTACCAGTTTAAAGATTTAATCGAGAATATCTATGGTAATATTGATAGTCTAAAAATTCTTCCAAAAGAAGCTGAAAAATTAACACAATTTATTGAAAAGGCTAAAGAAATAGAAGCACCAAAAATAAATTCTCTGCCAATATTTGATGCCTCTATTCAGGCTGATAGGGACACTGAAATAAAAGCTTTTAGATTTTTAGGACAAAGGTACACTATAGATGCAGATATTTTTCAAAGATTAATCTATCGTGAGGTGGGTGATAAAAGCAGCAGCTGTAAAAATTTTGATCCTGTTAAAACCAACTGTTTAGACGGCGCTAGATGTTTGCCCGCTGGTTTAGATATTCCTGCTACTTTAGGCTCACAGGAGGCTAATAGTATTCTTCATCAACTGGGAGAAACTAAATACGCCTGCTATCAAGAAAACATACAACAGATGAGTCAATATATTTCTACTCTTAACATAGGCACGTGGACCCAAAACTTATATTGGGGCTGGCTACATCAACTTCGACCCTTGCTGACAGAAAAACAAAGTGGCTACCCTTCTTTCATGTTAAATTCAGCCTGGCAAAGAAAGGACTTAAATAGTTTTCTTGGTAGTTGGTCAGAATTAAAACACGATACCATCCTTTACGCTAAGCAAGTCTATGCCGAGCTAGGTGGGATGGGGCCAGTAATAAAAGATGATCGTGGTTATGTTGAGCCAAATGTCCATGTCTACGCTCGTCTAGCTTCATTAATAAAGATGACAACCGAAGGCTTAGAAAGCCGCGACCTACTATCAGAAAGCATGAAAGATAATCTCAGTAAGATGGAAAGTTTAGCTTTGTCGCTTAAAACAATTTCTGAAAAGGAACTTGAAAACAAAAGCTTAAGTGAAGAAGAGTATGAGCTAATTCGCTCCTACGGTGGTCAGCTAGAGCATTTGTGGCTCGATATCAATAAAGACGAAACAGCCTTTCAAGAATCAACTAGTCCCAGAGATTACTTAAGTGAAAATCCTGCTTCCATTATTGCTGATGTTGCCACTGATCCAAACGGTAGAGTACTTGAAGTTGGTACTGGACCAATATCAGAAATCTATGTTGTGGTACCGATAGATGGCAAACTACGCTTAACTAAAGGTGGTGTTTATTCATATTACGAATTTCCTTGGCCAATGTCAGATAGGTTAACAGATACCAAGTGGCGTGAGATTCTAAAATCAGATGAGGCCCCAGCTTTACCTAATTGGACCAAATCTTTTATCTCCAACTAAAGCTAATGTCTAAAAAAATAAATCATCTTAAGATATCCCTTGTCATTGTTTGTATTTTAATTCTTTCTACCTTGTTATTCTTTAAAGAAACAAGTGAAAAAAATAAAGTAGATGACTTCAACTTAGAGGGTTCAGCAGATGTGGAATTTATAAATTTTATTAATCAAAAAAAGAAACTTTCTCAAACAAACGAGGAAGTTTCTTTGTTTAATAAAAAAGAATATTACTTTTGGAATGAAGAAACAAATAATTACCAGGAGAAATTAGAAGAGCTGCAAGATGCTGAACTGAAAAACTACGAGGTAAGGAATCTTGCGGAAAAAACGGAAGCAATGGATCTTAATTCTAATGGTATAAATGAATTATACCAATTAAAAGAAGGTGTCTTAAAAATAAGTGAAGATGAAGAACTTATTTGGCAATCCCCTACTGATTGGTGGATAGATGATTTTGTCTTAGCAGATACTAACAATAACGGCGAGGTTAACATCAACCTATCACTTTGGAAAACTAGTAGCTTTGGCTCTTCGAAACCATTTTGGTTGGAAAAAAATGATATGAGTATAAAGAATCATTTTTTTGTACTTCGTCTAGAAGATAATCAGGTCTCGCAAGTTTGGGGTTCATCTAATCTAAGTGCTCCTAATTGTGAGTTTACCATCGCTGATATCAATAATGATGGTCAGAACGAATTACTAGTAATTGAAGGCCAATACCAAGAAGACTTAGATTGTAAGGGCCAATATTTAGCTATTTGGAATTGGAATAGCTGGGGCTTTTCTAATGAGTGGCGTAGCGATATGGCTAATTATTCTCAGTTAAGAATTGAAAAAATCAATGGAAAAAGCTATATTATAGTTAATACAGATTAATCTCATAATAAATACCTAGATAAAAAAATAATATATAAATCTATGAAAAGCAAAAA
>CAYURA010000026.1:11847-13330 GCA_964446775.1 uncultured Gammaproteobacteria bacterium
CTCATAATAAATACCTAGATAAAAAAATAATATATAAATCTATGAAAAGCAAAAATGCTTTAATGTTAAAAATTTCTGTTCTCATTTCCTACTTAGCTATGATAACGGTAAATTTTTTAGCTAATGCCCTGCCTATAGCTGGTAGAAACACTGGTGAAATATCGGACTCCTACCCCAACCTGTTCGCCCCTGCTGGCCTCACCTTCGCCATTTGGGGCCTTATTTACTTCCTGCTAGCAACTTATGTCATCTCTTATCTTAATAAGAAAGATAACAATAATAGAAGCTTATTTGAAAAAATAGCTAAATTATTTACTCTGTCTTCATTAGCTAATATTGCTTGGATCTTTTGTTGGCATTATGGCTTGCTAATTATTTCAGTAATTGTGATGCTGATTATCTTAATTAGCCTGATTTTAATTGCTAGCGCTATTAGTAAAGCAAAGCTAAGTACTAAAGAACAAATCTTTTTAAAATTACCATTCAGCATTTACTTTGGTTGGATAACTGTAGCAACTATTGCCAATATAACCGCTCTATTAGTCGACCTGAGTTGGAATGGCTGGGGTTTAGCGGATATTACTTGGACTATTATTATTCTTCTAGTAGGTGCCTTAATTGGTGTTTTTAGAAGTATTAAAGACAGAAATGTGCCCTATATTTTAGTTTTTGTTTGGGCTTATTTCGGCATCTGGCTTAAGCATTATTCAGTTAACGGTTTTAATGGTCAATATCCGGCAATTATGAAGACAACTATCTTGGCTATCATCCTCTTTGCTCTTAATATTATCTATATTAGCTTTAATAAGAAAAAGGAGAAAAATTAATATATTTTGTTTTAAAAATACTAATTATTCTTAACCACAAATATAAACAAAAATAACTGCTAAGCAGTTATTTTTACTATCTTTCCTATTCTAAACTTAATTAAGCCCTACCTAAAGTTGTTTCACCCTCATTCCATTCAATCGGACAAAGCTCACCGCTCTGAATTGCCTTTAAAACTCTTAAGGTTTCATTAACCGAGCGACCAACGGAACCAGGAGAAATAACTACATATTGTATCTTTCCTTCTGGATCAATGATAAATAAGCCTCTATCAGCTGAACCATCACTTTCATTTAAAACGCCATAATCTTTAGCTAATGAATGAGTGGTGTCAGCTAAAATAGGAAATTTAACTTCTGACAAATCTCTTTCAAACCAAGCCTTATGAGACCATTCTGAATCAGTTGAAGCAGCTAAGATGTCACAACCCAGCGCTTTAAAATCAGCCTCATGCCTCGCAAAGCCCCGGATTTCAGTGGGGCAAACGAAAGTAAAATCACGCGGATAAAAAAATAAGACTAGCCAGCTACCATTATAATCAGACAGGCTAATATCTTTAAACTCTCCTGCTTGATAGGCTTTTACTCCTTTAAAATCAGGAGCAGATTGATTAATATTTAACATATTTTTATAATGATTAATGATTTATAATTAT
>CAYURA010000027.1:0-11636 GCA_964446775.1 uncultured Gammaproteobacteria bacterium
CAAAGAATTAAGATTAAATAATTAATATATTTTCTCAAGTATGACATTTCTATTGGTAATTGACATATCATTTTTCAAGGGTGGCTTAACTTAGGAATTAGTTATACAATATTGTTATATGTATCAAGGACTACCACTAGCGGCCTATTTGCGGCCCAAAAAAATTGAAGATGTTTTAGGTCAGCGCCATATTCTTAAAAGTGGAGCCTGGTTAGTTGAAGCTATTAAAAATGACCGGATACCCCCATTAATTCTTTGGGGCCCTCCTGGGTCAGGCAAGACTAGTCTAGCCACTCTGATTGCTAAAGAAACAAAATCAGAATTTCTTGAGTTAGGAGCAACTGAGAGTGGAGTTAAGGATTTAAAAAAGATCGTTGAGCAAGCTCGATCTGGTAGACGTTTAGGTTTAAAGACAATTCTTTTTATTGATGAAATTCATCGTTGGAATAAAATACAGCAAGATGCACTTTTACCACATGTTGAAAATGGTCTGATTACCCTTATTGGTGCTACAACTGAAAATCCTAGTTTTTCTCTTAATAGTGCTTTATTATCTCGTTTAAGGGTGGTGTCTTTAGAGGCATTAAATGAATCAGACTTAATGATTATTGCTTCTCGAGCGATTAAAACTTTAAAAGCTGAGGCAAGCAAAGATGTTTTAAGATTAGTCGCTCGTCTAGCTAATGGTGATGCTAGAAAAGCAATTGGTTTAATCGAAACAGCAGCAGCTGATAATAAAAAGATTGATATCAGTCTATTAAAAGAAATAATAAATAAACCTAATCTAGTTTATGATAAAAACGGGGAAGAGCACTACAACCTTATTTCTGCTCTTCATAAGTCAATGAGAGGGGGCCAGGCAGATGCGTCAATATATTATTTAGCTAGAATGTTAGAAGCTGGCGAAGACCCACTTTATATTGCTCGACGCTTGATACGTTTTGCTAGCGAGGATATTGGCTTAGCTAATAATAGCGCATTAATGATCGCCATTTCTTCATATGATGCTTGTCAGCGAATCGGTCTGCCAGAATGTGGAGTTAATTTAGCTCAAGCTGTTTCTTATTTAGCTAAATCAAAAAAAAGCATCGCTGTCTATCAAGCCTATAATGAAGCAATCGCTGAAGTAAGGCAAAGCGGTAATTTGGCAATACCATTACATTTAAGAAATGCCCCAACTCAATTAATGAAAGACTTAGCTTATGGCAAGAATTATAAATATAGCCCTTTAGTTGATGATAGTGGTCAAGAATATTTACCAGATAAGTTAAAGGGAAAAAAATTTCTAAATTCTCTTTAAACCAAATTTATAGCCACGACCAGCGAAAGTATGGATATAATCCGTTTCTCCAAATTTATTTAATTTTTTTCTTAGGCTCATAATGTGTGCTTCAATGGTATTAGAAAAGGGGTCGGCATTATTCTCCCAAACATTTTCCATAATTTGACTACGAGAGAGGATTTCATTTTGGTGACGAAAAAATAAATCTAGCAAAGCATACTCTTTGGTAGTCAAATATATGTGTCTTCCAGCTCTAAGTGCTACTTGTCTCTTGCAGTCAAGTTGCATATTACCGAGACGTGGTTTACGATGTTTAATTAATTGTGGGCGTCTGAGTAAAGCCTCCACTCGCCAGAGAAATTCTTCTAATAGGAAGGGTTTGGTCAAATAATCATCAGCTCCATTTTTAAACATTTTTCTTTTTTTCTCTAATTCACCATTAATAGTTAGAGCTAAAACTGCTGATTTATTACCTTCTTGACGGATTTCTTTAAGAATCTCTAAACCATTTTTTTCTGGCAAGTTATAGTCTAAAACAATTAAATCATAATGATTGCTGCGGGCCAACATCGACCCCTGATTACCATTTTCAGCTGAATCAATGGTATGGCCCAAACTTTTGAGGGCATTTTTTAGGAAAGAGGTGATGTCTCTTTCATCATCAATGATAAGAATTTTCATACTTTTTAGAGATTAAGCTCACTAGTTTGGAGCCTTAATATTATATCCTATCATTGATAAGCTTAAGTTAAAGGTATAATAAAGAATATTTAAATAAGTAAATTATTAGACAATTCTAATCTAATTATTTATAATATAGGCATAAATCATCTAAAATATGACTAAAAATTTTTTGAGCAATCAAGCTCCAAAAGGTACCACAGATTGGTTGCCAGAGGAATTACGAATAAGGCAATATATTTTTTCTACTTGGCGTAAAATTTGTTTGAGTTACGGTTTTGAAGAGTACTTAACACCATTGGTGGAGTCTTCTGAAATATATAGAGCTAAGTCTGGTGAAGAGGTTGGAGGTAAAGAGCTAGTCTCCTTTCACGACCTTGGGGGTAGGGAGTTATCAATTAGACCAGAAATGACACCCTCAGTGACTCGCTTGGTAACAAAAATATATGCTTCTAGCCCTAAACCAATAAAATTTTTTTCGATCGCTAATTTTATGCGACAGGAGAAACCACAACGGGGGAGGAATAGAGAATTTTGGCAACTTAATTGTGATATTTTTGGCAGCCCTTCTCTATTAGCTGATTTAGAGATAATGCAATTATCACTTGATATTATGCACGCTTTTGGAGCACCAGAAAATTCATTTACTTTGCGGATTAATAGTCGTAAATTTTTGGATAATCTATTATTAGAGCTAGATATAAATATAAAAGATAAAAACAAGATTTTTAGAATAATGGATAAATATAGTAAATTAAACGAAGATAATTTTTTAAAGAGCCTAAATGAACTGGGAGTAGACAAGCAAAAAGCTAAATTATTATGCCTATTTATGAAGGATGGGCAATTAGAGAGCCTCAAGATTAATTTGACAGCTAATAAGGAGTTGTTAATAGCTAAAGAGGAAATAGATTTCATTTTAAATCAATTGACAGGCTTAGGCTATAAGCAGGCTATTTTTGATCCAACTCTGATTCGGGGCTTTGATTATTACGATTCTTTGGTCTTTGAAGTCTTTGATAATCATCCAGATAATCAACGCGCTCTATTTGGTGGCGGTCGCTATAATGGCTTAGCAGAAATATTTGGTGGTGAATCCTTTCCAGCTGTTGGTGCGGCTCCTGGCGATGAGACCACGAAATTATTTCTTGAAACTTGGCAGCTTCTTCCAGTTTTCATTGATCAAAGATATTATTTGCCATTATTAAGTTCTAAATTAATTCCTGATTGGCAAAAATTAGCGCTTAGTTTGCGTCAGGAAGGGAAGGAAATTTTGCAAGCTTTTGAAGTGCAGAAAGCTCGCAAGGCATTAGAATTTGCTAACAAACAAGGAATAGGGCAAGTGGTCATTTTTGGTGAAGATGAGAATACACAGAAAATTTATAAAATAAAAGACATGAAAACTGGCGAGGAAACCAGCTATAGATTGCAGTAGTTAATTAATTTATATTTTTTTCTTTTTGCTAAATGGAGCAAAACTTAGGCGATGTATTGGGCAAGGACCAAATTCGTTAATTTTGCTAAGGTGTAATTTTGTACCATAGCCTTTATGTTTTATAAATTCATATTGAGGATATTTTTTATCAGCTTCCAACATTAACCAATCCCGGCTAACCTTAGCAATAATAGATGCGGCGGCGATAAGAAAAATTTTTGCATCACCATTAATAATCGCTTTTTGCTCTTGTTTTAATCCAGGAATTTTTAGGTTACCATCAACTAAAACATAATCAATATTCCTTTTTGTTTTTTTAGCTGCACTTTTCATGGCGATAAAAGTTGCTTGTAAAATATTAACTTGATCAATAACTTTGTTACTCACCACTCCTATTTCAATTGCTAAAGTTTTTTCTTTAATAATCTTAAATAACAACTCTCTTTTTTTAGCACTTAATTTTTTTGAGTCATTTATGAGTTTTAATTCTTCACAATCAATTTTAAAATTATTATCAATTAGCACACAAGCAGCTACTACGGGGCCCGCTAAAGGTCCGCGGCCAGCTTCATCTATACCAGCAATAATTTTTGCACCTTGATTAAATAATTCTTTTTCTAATTTGAGTTTAAACATATATTTTTATTATAGTCAACTTACCAATTGTTTACAAATTATGTGCCAAACTAGGTTTGTAATTTTTTAAATTAGTTATAGTATTTACAAGCTATTTCTCGGACGACGGGATTAGTAGACGTGTTAGCTTCAAACACTGTTTTTTTAAGAAGGTGGGGGAAAGCCCCCTTCAGCAAGCTTTATTAGCTTTCAAGCTAGATTTTTTGATATATTATGCTAAGATATAAAAGTATTAAGCAAATTAATTTTAAATAAATAGTAATTAACGATAAGAATATGAAGAATAATTATTTTATATTAATAATTTTAATAATTGTTATAGCAACAGCTTTTATTCTAAAGATTTTTGGTCCATCTAATCGTTGGATTTGTCAAAATGGTGAATGGGTCAAGCTAGGTAGACCAAAAACTGAAAAACCTGTAGGTGATTGTTATGACCCCACTTCTATGCACAAAGAAATGATGGAATTGGAAGCCCTTTATAAGGAGATGGAAAAAGATAATAATAAAGAAAATATATCGATAGACTCAGTCCTTGGTCCTAATAATGAGTTGAAAGACATCGAAGAAAAACTGGAAGCGGATTCATCTAGCGACTCTAAAAACTCTCCAATCCTATTATCAGCTCCGATGCCTAGCGAGATAATTAATAGTCCTTATCAATTAAGGGGTTTCGCGCCAGGTAATTGGTATTTTGAGGCCAGTTTTCCAATTATTCTTAAGTCAGAAGATGGATTTGTTATTGCTGAGACCTATGCTCAAGCCCAGTCAGATTGGATGACGTCAGAGATGGTGCCTTTTATAGCTGAATTAAATTATATAATTGATTCTCCTCAAGAAGCAATGCTTATTTTTAAAAAGGACAATCCTTCTGGGCTACCAGAAAATGATTCTGAGTCCTTATATGAAGTTAGACTTAATTAATTTAATTTTGATGTTATGAGTAAAATTGAATATATAAATGTTAAGCCTGGTGATGTAATTGAATTGCCAGAAAGAAAAAAACCTGAGCGTCTTAATGTAGAAAAATTATTAGAGATATGTAGACGTTTATTAGAAAAAAGAAGTAAGGAGTATAATAATTATGGAGCTTCAGACTGGTTGGATAAAGAATGTAGAATTGAGATGTTAAGTCACCCAGTTTACTCAGAGTCTGATTCTGAGCTAATTAAAGCCCAGAATGAGGCTTATGCTGCGCAGTTCAAGCAGTCGGTTTCTCAATGGGAAAAGAGAAGAGAGACTAATCCAGCTAATTTAACTGAATTGGCTTTAACTTTAATGCTTCAAAAAATTCTTCCTGATAGATTTTTAGTTGTAAATGCCAGTACTTGTGATGACCGTGAGAATGGTGTTGATAATTTAATTTTAGATAGGCAAACAGGTAATGTCGTTTGTGGTATTGACGAGGTAATTGAGCGAAGTTACTATGAGGGCCCAAGTAAAAAAGCAGAAAAAATACAACAAAAAATGGTTAAAGGCGGATTTCAGGTTAAATATGGTGCAAGATTTAAAGATGGCAATTTAAGCTTAGAGAGTTTAAAAAATGTTCCTGCTTTTTATCTATCGTTAAACAAAGAAGATTTAGTAAAATTATCAGGATGTCTCGAATCTGAAGAAATTACAAAAGAAGAGCAGGACTTATTTCAGAGCTTAAAAGACTCTTTATTAACACAAGTTAGTTCTTACGAAAAATTACCATTAAGCGAACCTTTGCAGGAAAACATTAAAATATTTAAAAATTTTTTATCATCACGGGTTTGAACATATCATATGGATATATTTCTATTCAACAGTTTAAATCGGAAAAAAGAAAAATTTATTGCAATAAAAGATGATTTTGTTGGTATTTATACTTGTGGTCCAACAGTCTATGATTATGCTCATTTGGGAAACTTACGCACTTACTTATTTGAAGATTTTCTAATTAGAACTTTACGTTTTAATGGTTACTCTCTAAAGAGAGTAATGAATATTACTGATGTTGGGCACTTAATCGGCGATATGGATTTGGGTGATGACAAACTAGAATTGAGAGCAAAAAAAGAAGGGCGCAGTGCGTGGGAGATCGCTTCATATTACACAGATCATCTTAGGGAAGATTTGACTGAATTAAATATCATTTCACCAGATATTTGGTGTCGTGCTAGTGAGAGCATTAAAGATCAGATTGCTTTGGCTATTGATTTGGAAAGAAAAGGCTACCTTTATAAAATTAGTGACGGCCTGTATTTTGATACAGCTAAATTTCCTAATTATAATCGTTTAAGCCATTTGCCTTTGAGCGAATTAAGAGAGGGCGCTCGGGTTGAAAAACATCCTGAAAAAAAGAATCCAACTGATTTTGCAGTTTGGAAATTATCACCAGTAAATAGTAAGAGGCAGATGGAATGGGAGTCCCCCTGGGGGATTGGATTTCCTGGTTGGCATTTAGAGTGTTCGGCTATGAGTCTCAAATATTTAAATAATAATTTAGATATTCATTGTGGTGGGATTGATCACATTAATATTCATCATACTAATGAGATTGCTCAGAGTGAAGCTGCGACTGGAAAGAAATTTTTTAATTATTGGTTGCATGGCGCTTTTTTAAATATTAAGGGTGGTAAAAAAATGTCTAAGAGCTTAGATAATTTTTTGTCCTTAAATAACGCTATTTTGAAAAAGGGAATTAACCCATTAGCTTATCGTTTGGCTGTCCTACAAGTGCATTATCGCAAACCAATGGAATATAGTGAAGATTCCTTAAGGCAAGCTGAACAAGTTTTATTTTCACTTTATAAACAAATTTCATGTTTAGGAAATGAATCAGCAGAAGTTGATAAAAGATATTTATTAGCTTTTAATCAGGCTATTAATGATGACTTAAATATGCCTCAAGCTTTAGCTATTTTATTTAAAATGCTTAAATCAGACCTAAAACCTGAGATTAAAAGGGCTAGTGCTATGAAGTTTGATGAAGTTTTAGGTTTGTCATTAAAAACAAGTATTGAGCATCAAAGACTCTTAGATCAAGATGATTATCCAGATCAACTCACCCACTTATTGGATTTAAGAGAAGAAGCTCGGCAAAAAAAAGATTTTAAGCAATCAGATAAATTACGCATGGAGATAATTGCTTTAGGTTACATCGTTGAAGATACTAATGAAGGTCAAATAGTCAAAAAAAAATAATATGATTTTAAGTATTGACACTAGTAATGCAGATTTAATTTGTATTAGTTTAAATATAGGTAAAAAGAAATACATTAAACGAGTAAATACGAAACAATCACAATCGGAGAAATTATTATTAACGATTGAGGCATTATTAAAAAAACATAAAGTTAATTTTAATGGTTTGCAAAAAATTAAAGTGCAGTCGGTTGGTAATAGCTTTACGTCTCTAAGAATCGGCGTCCTGACAGCCAATGCTCTAGCCTATGCTCTAGAAATTCCCATTGAAGCGATGAATGGAGAGCCCGGCTTTAGTTTTTCTACTGGTCATGCAATAGCACCTAGTTATGAAAGTGAGCCTAATATTAACTGTTTAAAAGGTTCAACCTGTTGATAACTTTTTGAACATTATGAAAAAAAATAAAACACCTTTTAATAAAAGGTGTTTTTTGATATTTTTTGGCTTATATTATTAGATATCTAATTGTTGACCAAAGGTGACTTGTGGTGTATAATTAAATCATTAAGGTGAAATGTGGGGCCAGGTGGTGAATGAGCACCACACAGTTTATCCACATAAATATAGAGTTTATGTTTATTGGTGAATACAAACATAATTTAGATGATAAAGGCCGCTTAGCTATTCCAGCTAAGTTTAGGCTTAGTTTTAAAAAAGGAGCAGTTGTTACTAAGGGTCTAGATAATTGTTTGTTTCTATATTCAAAAGATCAGTTTCAAAAAATTGCTCAAAAATTTTCTACTCTACCAATTAGTCAAGCTAAAGCACGGGCATTTTCTAGGCATATGCTTGCTGGGGCTATGGATGTCTATTTTGATAATCAGGGTAGAATAACTCTGCCAGAATATTTACGTAAGTTTTCTGCTTTAAAAAAAGGGATAATAATTGCTGGTTTATATAATCATTTGGAGATTTGGGATGAAGATGCTTGGAATAGTTATAAGTTAGAGGCTGAAAAAAATAGTAATAGCATTGCAGAAGAATTGGGCGATTTAGGTATTTGATATGTCATATTATCATCGACCAGTTCTTTTATCAGAGGTTTTAAATGGATTAGAGGTCAAGTTGGGAGGCAATTATTTAGATTGCACTTTAGGAGGAGCTGCTTATACTTTGGCCATCTCTCAGCTAGTTGGTGAAAAAGGGAAAGTGATTTCTTTAGATGCTGACAGTTTAGCAATTAGTAATGCTGAGAAATTAATTGAAGAAAGAGATTTTAAAAATATAATTTTAGTTCATAACAATTTTCGTTATTTAAGTGAGATTTTAGCTGATTTATTACATGGAGACTTGCTTGATGGCATAGTTTTTGATCTAGGTCTGTCTTCAGCTCAGTTAGATGATCTAAATAGAGGCTTTTCTTTTCTGGGTAATCGTCCTCTAGATATGGCTTTTGGTGCTGGGGTCTATCAAGAGACAGTTCAATTAGTAAATACGGCTAGCTTAGCGGAATTAACAAAAATTTTTCGTGAATACGGAGAAGAACCACAGGCATATAAATTAGCTAAAGCGATTGTTAATAAAAGGAGAGAATCCTGGTTAAAAAATACTGAAGATTTAAAAAAAATAATCGAAACAGTTATTTATAATAGGAAAGGGACAAAAATTAATCCAGCTACAAAAGCTTTTCAGGCTTTACGAATGGCGACTAATGATGAAATAAATAGTTTAGAGCTTGCTCTTGAATCGTCACTTGAATATTTAAAAGAAAAGGCACGTTTAGTAGTAGTCTCCTTCCATAGCGGGGAGGATAGAGTGGTAAAACAATTCTTTAAGAAAGAAAGTAGTGGCTGTATTTGCCCCCCTGATAGACCAGTTTGTACTTGTAATCATCGGTCTCAATTAAAAATAATTACCAAGAAACCTATTACTACTACTCAGCTTGAATTAGAAAATAATCCCCGTTCTCGAAGTGCTAAATTAAGGATTGCCGAAAAAATTTAATATTTTTCAATTTATAAATAAAACTTTTAATTTACTTACAAAAATATGAAAAAGTCTCCAAAATCATTTTCTTGTGATAGAATTAAGCCTAGGATAAAAAATAATAATTTAAGAAAAGCTATTAATATTTTTTTAGGGTCTGCTTGTGTAATTTTAGGTTTCGCATATTTAGTGCAAATTAACAATCTGGCCGTTAAAGGCTTTGCTCTAAAGGAATTAAGAGTTCAAGCAAGCACCTT
The DNA here is from genome assembly GCA_964446775.1 of uncultured Gammaproteobacteria bacterium. Lineage (GTDB taxonomy): Bacteria > Patescibacteriota > Patescibacteriia > Patescibacteriales > UBA12465. The sequence continues at coordinate 9,390 of CAYURA010000027.1, forward strand.
GGCTGAAGAAAATGAGGATTTGCATGCTAGGGCCTTAAGCCTTCAGTCATATGGCACGCTATCGCCTCGTTTAAGGAATTTGAACATGGTGGCGGTAGAAGAAATAATCTATTTGAACTCAGACTCATTAATGGTAGCCAAAAAATAGGCGTATTTATGTGGAAGGATTATAAGCCGAAGAAAATTAAACCAGGTCAAAGTAATCCGCGTTTGCGTTTATTCGCAACGCTGATTTTTTTATTTTTAATCGCTTTAATATGCCGTTTATATTATCTACAAATTGTTCAAGGAGATTGGTACAAAGCTCGAGCGCTAAGGCAGCATAATGTTTCTAGTCTATTGAATCCTGCCCGAGGTAAGATAATGCTACACGAGAAACTTAATGGTGAAGATCACCTTTTTCCATTAGCGACTAATAAAGATTTTGCGTTTCTTTACGCTATCCCTAAAGATATTGAGAACCCAAGGGCAGTGGCTGATATTTTGTTTGCCGTTTTTGATGAAGAAACTATTAGAGAAGAAATTAAAGAACAAGTTAAAAAAGAAAAAGAGTTAACTTTGTTAACTCAATTAGCAGAAGTTGATAAGTCTGAAATAAGTGCTGAAGAAAAGATTATTAAAAAAAATAGTCTTGAGTCATTAGCTAAATTAAAAGCAGATAGTGCAGAGTGGAAAGAAATTGAGGCGAGCACTATAGACCGATTAATAGAAAAAAGGAAGGAAGAAGTCTTGATTAATTATTTAAAAAGAGTCGATAAGCCAGGAGACCCCTATGAGCCTTTAAAATATAAATTAACTGATGAAAAGTTATTAGAAGTTTATGCTAAATTAATTAGTGATGAGAACAGATCTTTAAGTGCTGATGATTTAGAAAGAAAACTAGAAAAAATATATCTTAAAGGGACAGACGAGGAGATAAATTTTAAGGGTATAGCTTTTTCTTTAGAGAGTTATCGCTATTATCCAGAAAATGAATTAACAGGTAATATTGTTGGTTTTGTCAGCAATTCTGATGCGGTTATGAGTGGCCATTATGGGCTAGAAGAATTTTTTAATTCAGAATTAACTGGTTCCACAGGTTATTTAAAAGGTGAGCGAGGGGCTGGTAATACAGTTATTGTTAATGATAGAGAATATGTAAAAGCTGAAAGTGGCAGTGATATTGTTTTAACTATGGACAGAGGAGTGCAGTTTCATGTTTGTGCTGCTTTAGAAGGGGCAATGAATAAATATCAGGCAGAAGGAGGTAGTGTTATAGCTGTTAATGCTAAGACTGGAGCAATTTTAGCGATGTGTTCTTTACCTAGTTTTAATCCTAACAATTACAATGAAGTCACAGATATTTCACTGTTTAATAATCCAGCAATTTTGTATCAATATGAACCTGGCTCGGTGTTTAAGGTAATAACGATGGCGGCAGCTATAGACGGCTCTGAACTTAGTCCAGCCACAACTTTTAAAGATGAAGGGCAAATTATGATTAAGGGTTGGCCAAAGGCAATTAGTAATTCAGATTTTAGTACCAAAGGAGGACATGGCTTAGTCGATATGAATTATGTTTTAGAAAATTCATTAAATACTGGAGCCATATTTGCAATGACTAAAATTGGTCCTAATATTTTTGCCGAGTATGTCAAAAAATTTGGTTTTGGTGAAAAAACAGGCATTGAATTAGGAGCTGAGAGTCCAGGTGATATTAGCAATCTATTGCGCAATCGGGTTCGTGAAATTGACGCAGCTACTGCTTCTTTTGGTCAAGGTGTTGCAGTTACCTCGTTACAGATGTTGATGTCAATTCAAGCGATTGCAAACCAGGGAAACTTAATGAAGCCATATATTGTTCAAGAGATTAGGCATCATAATGGGCAAATAGAGCTTATGAAGCCTCAAACAGTTAATCAAGCAGTGACATCGCAGACAGCTAATACTGTTTTAGCGATGATGGTAAATGTAGTTGAACGTGGCCATGCTAAGGGGGCTCAAATACCAGGCTACTATATTGGTGGCAAGACGGGTACGGCTCAGGTAGCCATTGCTGGCGGTTATAGTGCTGATAAATATATTCATACCTTTGTCGGTGTTGCTCCTGCCTATGATCCGCAAATTGTTATGTTGACTAGATTAGACGCACCAAAAGGAGTCCGTTTTGCTGAGGGTTCAGTTGTCCCTCTATGGCATGATATTGCTGAATTTATGTTAAAATATTATCAAATACCAAAAACTAGATAATAATCTATATGTTTAATA
>CAYURA010000027.1:11736-13196 GCA_964446775.1 uncultured Gammaproteobacteria bacterium
TAATAATCTATATGTTTAATATTCTAAAATTTTTTTTAAAATTATTGAGTCAACGTATACTCAAAAAATATCAACCAGATGTAGTTGCTATTAGTGGCTCTGTGGGTAAGACTAGCGCAAAAGAGGCAGTATCGACATTATTAGCTGAGAAGTTTTCACTTAGAGCTAGTTCTAAAAATTACAACAACGAGATTGGAGTTCCTCTAACAATTATTGGTCAACAATCACCTGGATCTTCAATAGTTGGTTGGTTCAGAGTCTTGTTTAAAGCTTTAAAGCTATTAGTTTTTTACCAATCTGACTATCCTAAGGTGCTTATATTAGAGATGGGGGTAGATCGTCCAGGAGACATGAATTATTTAGTTAGTTTAGCTCCACCTAAACTTGGTATTATGACCGAGCTTAGCCATTCACATTTAGAATACTTTGGCAGTTTGCAGAATATTAAGAAAGAGAAGCAAGTGTTGATAGAGTCGGTTAATAGGAAGGGTTTAAGTATAATTAATTACGATAATCTTGAAGTCAGGTCAATGGCTAATTTAAGTCAAGCTAGAGTTCTCAGTTATGGATTTAGTAAAGGGTCAGACCTATTAGCTACTGATTTGCATTATCGTTTTGAAACAGATGCCCTAAATTTAGTTGGTTTAAACTTTAAAATTAATTATCAAGGAAGTATTGTCCCTATAAATATGGACGGAATTATTAGCGAGGCAGGTGTTTATGCATTCTTAGCGGCTAGCTTAGTTGCCTTACATTATGGCTTAAATTTAATGGAAATATCTATCTTAGCAAAAAAATTTACCTCTCCACCAGGGAGAATGCGCTTACTCAAAGGAATAAAAAATACTTCTATTATTGATGATACTTATAATTCTTCACCAGAGTCATCTATTTCAGCCATTAGAGTGCTAGGGGCTATGCCCATTACTGATCTAACTAAAAAATATGCAGTTTTAGGGGATATGTTGGAGATAGGTAGTTTTACGGAAGAGGGACATCAACTTCTAGGTAATGAAATAGTTCAACAAAAAATTGATTATCTAGTCAGCGTAGGTGAGCGAGCTCGTGATATTGATCGAGCAGCAAAGGCTAAGGGTATGGACGCAGACAAAATCTTTCATTTTGATAAATCCGAATTAGCCGGGCGTTTTATTCAGAATCGTGTTAAAGAAGGTGATATATTGTTGGTAAAAGGATCTCAAGGAATGAGGATGGAGAAGGTGGTAAAGGAATTAATGGCTGAGCCAGAAAGGGCTAGTGAATTATTAGTAAGGCAAGAAGCTAATTGGCTTTAATGATCTTTTAACTATATTTATTTTATTTTATAAGATAATTATATTTAGTAAATTTTAGAATCTGTTCGTATTTTAAGAAAATTATTCATTGATAATAGCTGTAAAGTGGATTGTATTTAATTGGGCTTGATATTGTTATATTCATGTCCTTTTTTTGTTTTTTTC
>CAYURA010000028.1:0-11310 GCA_964446775.1 uncultured Gammaproteobacteria bacterium
AGAACATTTAATAAATGGGCTATATTAAAAGATAAGTCCACTAATTTGTAGACTTAAGTTTAATTTATAATATTAATATTACATCTCCAAAAAAATAATGCCTATAATATAATTTTAAAAGCACTGATATTTTTTAAGTAGCTATAAATTTTAAATTATTTTTTTATCCGGGATCATTGCTATGAAAACAATATTAGAAAAGTGTTCAAATTATAATTTTCAGATTAAAGTTTAACTTTTTTTAACGATGAAATAAAATTAACCTGACTTTTTATGATTTTTAAATGTTCTACGCAGAACATATTTATTGTTTTAACATTAGCTAATTAAGCATTATTTATGCTAATGTTAAATAAAATAATAATAATGTGGACCATAAGGGACTTGAACCCTTGACCTCTTCCATGCCATGGAAGCGCTCTAGCCAACTGAGCTAATGGCCCTAATATCATTTTTGCTTAAAGATCAAAGTGCCCTCATCAGGAATCGAACCTGAATCTAGAACTTAGGAGGTTCTTGTTTTATCCATTAAACTACGAGGGCAACAATAAAAATATCATAACTCAATTTCTATTATATATCAATATTAAAAATTTGTAAGATTCAAATTATAAAAATTATCAGTTAATTTATGAAAACAAGTTATTAAATACTTAGATTAGATATCAGGTAAGTTAGGTTATTTTTTGCAATAGAATTAAAAATTATTAATCTACCATTCCATATTATTTTAAAGCCCTAATATTTTGACAATTCTATAATAATCTACTAATATGATAGTATAATTAATTCGAATTAATAATTATAAATTCGTTTTAGAAAAAACGAATTTTTGAAGTTTATGTTTAATAAAGAAAATAAAATTGAAAAATTTAAAGATGCAGAAACAATTATCGGGCCGTCCATCAGAGTTAAAGGAAATTTCAGTGGCAAGGGTGATATTATTGTTGAAGGCTATTTAGAAGGATCACTTAAAACGGACGCTAATATTTTCATTGGCGAAAAAGCTAAAGTAAACGCCAATGTAGAGGCTTCTGAAGCTTTTATTAGTGGTAATATTAGCGGTAATATTAAAATCAAAAAATATTTAGCCATTGGAAAAACTGCTCAAATAACTGGCGATGTTCAATGTGGAGAAATATCAATTGAAAGAGGGGCTTTAATAAGTGGTCAAATTATTGTAGCGTTCGAACAAAGAAAAAAAGACATCCCAGAAAAAATTAGTGAAAAAGTTTAATATTTTCTGTATGAATGTCTATATTTATGATGATTTTTTGAATAAATCTCGTTATCGACGAACCCTAGGTAAGATTGAAATTCGTTTAACTGACCTTGGTTTAAATGGTAAAATCATCAGATTGGGGTCAATAAAAAACGTTAAGGATCTTATCCAGGCTGAATTAAAAAACGGAGTAAAGAATTTTACTGCTGTTGGTAATAATAACACGGTAATCAAGGTTGTATCTGCCTTAGTTAGTAATAAAGCGTATGATTTTTTTCAAAAAGAAATTTTATTTTCAATAATTCCAATTGGTGAAAATAATTCAATCGCCAATTCTTTGGGTATAAAAAAGGGCCAAGAATCGTGCAATATAATTTTAGCCAGAAGAATTAAGACAGTTGATTTAGCGTGGGCAGGAACAACAGTTTTTTTAGGCAAGGCGGAATTAAAAACTAATTATGCTGAGATAGAAATAGATGAAAAGTATAAAATAGAAATAGAAAAAAATATAAATGCACAAATATTGAATATTTCCGATATTAAAAATTTAATTAATATAGACCGAATAAACCCCAACGATAAAAAATTAAATATCAGTATCAATAAAGGAAAAGACACGACCTACATAGCAAGTAATAATATCCAAATACATGGATCTGGTGAATTATTACTAGACACTTCGCTGGTTGAATCACTACCTGTTAAACTTGGAATTCTTAAACAAAAATTAAATATAGTAGTTGGTAAAACACGAAATTTCCATTAAAAAACACTATTTATAAAATAGTGTTTTCTATTTAGTCAAAATCTATTTAATAACATCACCTTCAATGGGTAAATTCGTATCTAGTGTAATTTTTTTATGCATTATAGATTGCTGTAGAATGGTTAAAAGAGTTAAAACAAACCAATAAAGAGTAAGCCCACCAGGCAAGGTAACGCCAATGAAAATAGTTATGCCTGGCATAAAATACAACATTTGTTTATTCATAATAGCAGCCATATTTTCCTCTTTATTGCCCTTGATAACCTTGTCATCTAATTTATTTACCTTCTTTTTCTTGGCCATCATCATTTTAGCCTGCCAAAACTGGGCTATTCCCGCTAAAACAGCTAAATATATAACTGGTTTAGATAGATCCATGAAACCAAGAAAAATATTATTAATACCCTCTGGTTGAGCAACAAATGAATATAAAAGCTCTAAGTGACTAGCGACGCCATCCCTAAAAACACGGAAAACGGCGATAAAAAAAGGGAGTTGGATTAATAGAGGCAAGCAAGAAGAAAAGGGATTTACTTTATGTTCTTTATATAAACTCATTAATTCCCGACCCATTGCCTCTTTGTTATCCTTATTTTTTTTCTTTAGTTCGTCAATTTTTGGCTGTATTTCTTGAATTGAAGATTGTGACTTAATAGATTTTTTTGATAATGGCCAAAGAACTAATTTAATAATAACTGTTATGATAATTATCGAAAAACCCAAATCCTGGAAAGCGATGTTATTGTAAATGAAAATAAGTAAATTTAAAATTGGTTGATAAAAAATTACTTGAAATAAGTGAGTCATATATTATTATTTAAGTGGATCGTTTCCACCTTTATTAAATGGGTTACATCGCAATATGCGCCAAATTGACTTAAAAAAACCTTTAATCGGTCCATATTTTTTTATAGCTTGAATACTATATTCTGAACAAGTTGGGTTAAACCGGCAAAACCCGTTAGGGTATAAATATTTAAGTAGACCATGATCAAACGAAAATGTTTTTTGATAGAGTTTAATAAACCTAATCATTATCGAGGCGATCATATTAGATAATAATTTTATCATATATCACCGAACTAAAGAAATTTTACTAAACAATTTTTTTATCTCCATCTCTAATTCATTTTGATTAGCATTTTTAATTGATGGCAAGGCCACTATAATACAATCAACAAAAAACAATAAGTGACTTTCATTGTTTTTAATTAATCTAAATAAATTTCTTTTTAAAAAATGCCTTTTTACAGAACTTTTTTCAACTTTAACACCTAAGATAATAGCAAAACGATTAATTTCTCTAGCATTTTTTTGACATCTAACGCCCAAAAACCGACCATATAAACTACGTCCGGTTTTAAAGATTTCATTAAACTCATTATCTAAATGTATCTTCTGTTTTTTTGGTAACATTTTGAAACCAATTTATTTAGATAAAACCTCTCTTCCTTTATCACGACGATTTTTTAGCACATTCCTCCCGTCCTGTGTGCTCATCCTTTTTAAAAACCCGTGTTTTTTTTTAGCTCTTTTCTTATTTGGTTGATAGGTCCTTTTCGGCATATTTACTAATTAATTAAACGAATATAAATAACATAACACTCTTTTTATAAAAGGTCAATCTAAAAAATAACTAGCAAGATGATTTTTTTTATACACTTATTATTAACAACTTTTAAACAAAATCCTATTTATTCTGGCTTGTTAATTAGTTTAAGATGGCCTATAATAACGATATGAATAATGAAGAAATTTGGCGAGCTGTTCTAGGTGAACTAGAAGTTAGTCTCACTAGAGCTAATTTTATAACTTGGTTTAAAGATACTTTTGTATCTTCTTTTGAGAATCAACGAATAATTATTTGTGTACCTAATGGTTTTGTAAAAAAATGGCTTGAAGAAAAATACCATAAAGTAATTCTTCATTCTTTAGAAAAAATTAGTAAACAAAAAATTAGCGAAATTATATATAAAATAGAATTACAGAAAAACAATGCTCTAGTTGGTTCAACCATAATTAAACCAAAACAAGATGAGGTTACTATAAACTCAAAAGGCTTTGAAAAAGTTGAACCGATTGCTAAATATGGACTTAATCCTAGATATTTATTCGAAAATTTTGTCGTTGGAAAGAGTAATGAATTAGCTCATGCAGCTTGTCGAGCTGTGGTTAATGATCTAGGTAAAGCCTATAACCCGCTTTTTATTTATGGTGGTGTTGGTTTAGGAAAAACTCACCTACTCCAAGCTATTGGAAATGAAGCGGCAAAATTTACTAATAAGATTTTGTACACCACTAGTGAAAAGTTTACTAATAATTATATACAGGCAGTCCAAACTGGTAAAGCAAAGGATTTTAAAAATGCTTATCGTAACGTTGACGTACTTTTAATTGACGACGTTCAGTTTATGGGCGGTAAAGACGGAACACAAGAAGAGTTTTTTCATACTTTTAATGAACTCCAACAAGGAGATAAGCAAATAGTAATGACATCTGATCGACCACCTAAATCTATACCAGCAATTGAAAAAAGGTTAATCTCTCGCTTTGAATCAGGAATGGTGGCAGATGTTGGCAAGCCAGACATGGAAACAAAAATAGCCATTCTGGAAAGAAGATCAACAGAAAAAAATTTTTCTCTGGACAAAGATGTTTTAATATATATAGCTAATAATGTTCAAAATAATATTAGAGAATTAGAAGGAGCTTTAAATAAAATAATTGTTATTCATCAATTAAATAATTCTGTTCCCACTCTTAAAAGTGTAAAAAATGCTTTAAGTGATTATGTTTCTGATATTAAAGCTAAATCAATGAATGCTAAAGATGTAATTGAAGCGGTTGCTCAATTTTATGAAATAACAATTAAAGAAATTATTGGCTCAAGTCGTAAAAAAGAACTAGTTAAACCACGTCAAATCGCAATTTATCTAATTAGAGAAGAACTTGGCTCTTCGTACCCTAATATTGGTGCTGAGGTTGGTGGGCGCGATCACACTACAGCCATGCATGCTTATAATAAAATATTAACCGAAATAAAAGAAAATGATAATGAAAAAATGAAACAAGAAATAATCTCAATTAAGCAAACGTTAAATAATCATCCCTATTAACTGTTAATAGACTCTTAATAAATCAAGTTTTCCTGTTAATTAATCTACTTATAAAGACTTAATTAACTGTTGATATCAAGCTAATTAAGATTAATAAAAAAATTGTACCCAAAGAATTAGACTTCTATTCACACTTAATTAATATGCTTAGTCACATCAATAATTTACTAATAATAAATAAAATAAGTCATTATTATAACTTATACACAAGCCTTATTGTTATTATTAATTAATATATATAAATATATAATAAATAATATGAATTTAATCTGCTTACAAGAAAATCTAAAAAAAGCATTATCTATAGTTAGTCATATAAATAATAAAAATATAAATTTACCAATTCTTAATAATATTTTAATCAAAGCAACAGAATCGGGTGTTGATTTAATTAGCACAAATTTAGAAATAGGTATTATTTATCAATTAAGAGCAAAAGTGGAAAGTGAGGGGGATATCACACTAGATGCTAAATTATTTAGTGATTACGTAAACTTATTACCATCCGAAAATATTGAATTTAGTGAAAAAGATAATAACATTAATATTAAATGTGGTAATTATAAAACAAAGATTAGAGGTGAGGAAGCTAAGGATTATCCTTTAATTCCAACAATTAGTAAAGAATTTTTTTGTAGTTTGAGTGTTTTTGATTTTAAAAAAGCTATGTCTTCTGTAGTTTTTGCAGTTGCTAGTAGTGATAACAGATTAGAGTTATCAGGTGTTTATTTTAAGTTTAATGAAAAATACATGACCATCGCCGCTACAGATAGTTATCGGTTGGCTGAAATAAATATTGATTTAAAGACAAATAATATTAAAGATAAAGAAGTTATAGTTCCAGCGAAAACAATTAATGAGGTTATAAGAATAATTTCAACCATTGTCTCTGATCCAAAATCAATAGATTCTGATTTAATTACTATGTATATATCTGACAATCAAATCCTTTTTTCATTTTCTTCTGTTGAATTAGTTTCAAGGACTATTAACGGTCAATATCCAGATTATAAACAAATTATACCTGAAAAATATAAAACAGAGATTGAAATTAACAAAGAAAGCTTTGTCAAGGCGATAAAGGCTTCAGCGGTATTTTCAAAAAATGGTGTTTATGATATTTCTTTAGTGATCCGTAAAAAAGTATTAAATATATTTTCCTCATCAAATCAAAGTGGTGAAAGTTCAATTGATATACCCTGTGAGCTTAATGGTGATGAGAATGATATATCGGTTAATTATCGCTATTTATTAGATGGCCTTAATGCGATTGACAGTGAAACTGTAATTTTGAGAATTATAAACAGTAACACGCCCTGTCAATTAGTTTCTTATAAAGAAAGTACTTATAATTATATAATTATGCCTATTAGAAATTAATATTTATCGTTGATATTAGTCAAAAAACCCACTGATTAGTGGGTTTTGTTGTTATTTATTCAAATTAAAGTTGACTGATTTATTTTCACAATTACCTACATCATCACAAACTAGAACAGATAGTTTTTGATAACCATTTTCTAATTCAAGGAGAGGTATGTTAATTAAAGTATCTGTCCCTAGTCCAGGTAGACGATCTTCATTTATCTGATATCTAACGCTACTTATTTTTCTTGGGGCATTAACTTCAATTCTTACATTTAAAAAATCTGTATTAACAACCTCTCCTTCAATTGGACTCAATATTTCTATAACTGGTTTATTTTCTGGTTTAATTAAATCTATTTTATCAATCAGATCTTGATTAGTTTTTTGATTATTAATTTCACTCCATTTATCGATTCCTTCTTGCCAAGCTTTATATTGAGGGTCACTTTCTGGATTTTCGGGCTTTGGTCCTAGTGGATTATTTTTATCAACATAAAATAAGATTGTTTTATGATCAAATATTTCAATTTCTTCTTTTAAATCTTCAGGTGTATCATTAGTGGCAATTAAACCAGTTTCTTTATCTATTGTTAAGATTTTTTTATATTCTAAATTACCGTCAATAGCCGCTTTACCTGTTTCATCTTCTTCAAGTTTGTTAAAAGTCTCAACCGGTGTTCCTGTTAATAATTTAGTCATAAATTCATTCCAAATAGGGGCTGCTACAACACTACCATCGGCCCCACGGCTCATTTCAGAGTTATCAGTATTACCTACCCAAACACCAGTAACTAAAGATGGCGTGTAACCGATGGTCCAAGCATCTTTAAAATCATTGGTTGTGCCAGTTTTAGCTGCAACAGGGCGATCATTTAAGGTTAACCAATTTTTTTGTCCAAAAATAAAGGCCCTAGAATTATTATCACTTAAAATATCATTAATTGTCCTAGCTGAAATAGAGCTTAAAACTTTTTTATTTTTATTTTTAAACTCTTCAATTACTTTACCATTTTTATCTTCAATTTTTAGAATAAAACTTAGTTCTGATATTTCTCCCTCACGAGCAAAAGCGCTAAAAGCATTGACATGTTCCAACATTTTAACTTCACCACCACCTAAAACTAGAGAAAGTCCAAATCGACTCCTATCTGAGAAGCTGCTATAGCCCATATTTTCAGCTAGGTTCAACGCATCTTTAATTCCAGTAAGATACATCGCTTTTACTGCAGGAATGTTTAGTGAGCCCGCTAGAGCCTGTCTAATGCTCACGGGCCCCAGCTCTTTACCTGTGTAATTTCTAGGAGTATATGATTTGCCAGTTTCTGTAGAAAAATTAGTAATAACATCGTAGAGTTGAGTCTTAGATTTATAACCCTTTTCAAATAAGGAGGCATAAATGATTGGTTTCATCGATGATCCAGGTTGTCTAGGTCTGTCAGTCACATTTACCTGTCCATCAATACTGTCATCAAAATAATCTTTGGAACCAACTAAGGCTAAAACCTGTCCGTTTTTAGGGTCAATAGCGACTAAGGCGGCGTTATTGGCTTTATATTCTTCTTGATAATTAATTGTTTTTTCTTTAATTACTTCTTCTGCGGTTTTTTGCTTTTCCCAATCAATTGTAGTATATATTTTAAGACCACTACGCTCCATTTCTAATTCACCATATTTTTCAGCTAATATTCCACGTATCATCATAACAAAATGAGGAGCAAAGATGCTTGTTTCTTGTTTTGTAAATTCAATTTTATAACTTTTAGCAGCTTCTTTTTCATTATTATTAATATAACCTTGTTCTGCCATTAAATCGAGGATATAGTCTTTTCTGCCCAGGAGTAGTTCTAGGTTTGGGCCATAAGGTGAATACCGACTCGGAGCTTGTGGTAGGGATGCTAAAAGAGCAGACTCAGCTAAATTAAGATCTTTTACACTTTTGGCAAAAAATTTCTGACTAGCTGCTTCAACACCATAAGTATTTGATCCATAAGGAATTTCATTTAGATACATTTGTAATATTTCATTCTTACTAAATTTTTTTTCTATCCTTTGAGCTAATATTATTTCTTTTATTTTTCTAACATAATTTTTATCTGAGCTAAGTATTGCATTTTTAACAAATTGCTGGGTTAAGGTTGATCCTCCAGCTTTACGATTATAGACTATATTAGTAACAGCTGTTCTAAACATCGCCCAAATACTAAAACCACCATGTTTATAGAAATTTTTATCTTCCATAGCTATGCTTGCTTGTTTTATTTGCGCAGGCATGTCATCTAGGCTAATTAAAGTTCTTTTTTCCTCCCCATGGATTTCATACAAGAGATGTTCCCCGCTACGATCATAAATTTTTGTACTTTGAGCAACCTCTCTATCTATTAATTGATTAGGATCTGGTAAGTTTCGTGAAACACTGGCAACAAAAATGAAAATAAATAGTAGGGCAATTGACACCACAAACAAGGAAAAAAGAATTATTTTATTAATTATTTTTTTCTTTTTACTATGTTTAATTTTTTTGTTATTGTTATTTCGCCAGAATTCTGCTTTTGGAGAAGATGTTGGCCTTAATTGTTTAATTGGCATAGATATTATTTAATAACTGAATATAAACTAAGTTAATCTTTATATTATAGCAAAGATATTAGTTAAATTGAAAATAATTAATTTAAAAGTAAAAAAATAAGTCAAGTCAACTATAAGCGCTTGAAAGTTTATAGAATAAAAGATATGGTATTAAGGTAATTAAATATATGTATATAAGTAGCTTACAAAATCCAAAAATAAAAAATATTGTTGCGTTACGTAAAGCGTCTAAGCGAAAAAAACAAAACTTATTTATTATTGATGGCTTGAGGGAAATAAAAGTTGCCCTGGATTACGGGTTTAATTTAATAGATATTTTTCGCTGTCCAGAAATAAGTAATGAAAATCCAGGTTTCTTTAAACAAGAAATAAATACCGTTAGTTCGGAAGTTTTTAAAAAAATAGCTTATGCCGATAACCCCAATGGTTGGTTAGCGATCGCAGAGCCAAGATATAATAATTTAAACGATATAAAAATTAAAGACAAGTTTCTGGGCTTAGTTCTAGAATTAGTCGAGAAGCCAGGTAACCTCGGTGCAATAATTAGAACCTCTTATGCAGCTGGTTTGGATGCGGTAATTATTAATGAAAGTCAGACTGATTTATATAATCCCAATGTAATCAAAGCAAGCTCTGGTCACGTTTTTAGCTCAATGGTTATTATTGCCAGTAAAGAAGAGTGTTTAGAGTATTTTAAAGCTAATAAAATAGAAGTTTATACTACCAGCATTAAAGCAAGCAAATCTTATGAACAAGTTAATTGGCAAAAACCCTCAGTAATTGTTTTAGGTTCAGAGGCTTTTGGTTTGTCAAATTATTGGCTTAAAAACTCTAATCATAATATTATTATTCCCATGCAAAATGGTATTGATTCTTTAAATGTTTCAGTTAGTGCGGGCATTGTTGTTTATGAGGCCAAAAGACAAAGAAATTTAGACTAATAAGAGCAAATTTTACTTAAATATTAATTTGACATTTAAACCTGTATTCTGTATTATCAAAATGAAATTAAAGGCGCCCATAGTTCAATGGATAGAACACCAGCCTTCTAAGCTGAATATGTAGGTTCGATTCCTACTGGGCGTACGTTCTATTTTAAATATAATAAATTTTATATATGATCAAGAATAATAATTCTGGAGCAAAAAAAACTACAGTTAAAAAAAACGTAGTCATAAAAGAAGTGAAGAAAACAATTAACAAAAAAACAAAAGCAGAGTTAGAAGATATGTTTAACTTTGATTTTGGTTGTGACTGTAGCGCTTGTCCTCATCATTGCGGAGAGGATGAGTAATTAGAAAAAATCATGGTGCCTATGGTGTAATGGTAACACAGCAGGTTGTGGTCCTGTTATCTCGGGTTCAATTCCCGATAGGCACCCCTAAAGGGAACACTTAAAAATAACTCTAATGTTAGGGTTATTTTTGTTTTAGTTTTCCTAGACCCCTATTGGGAAGACAAACTGGTTGACGAAAAATAAATAAAATGATTAAATATTATATTCTTTAACAACATTAAAATAAATTAATTATGGAAACACGAAGGTTTTTATTAGAAATTTTGGAAAATTGCTATCCTGTAGCCAATCTTTATGCCACAGATATGAAGATTATTAATGGAAGCAAAGTAATTGTTTCTTTTTTCTTTCCTACTTATACAAGGGCAAAACGAAGCATACCTTATACCTCGGCCAACCAAATTGTACCAGCAGTATTAGAGGGTTTATACGTTGCCGCTGGTAATTATGTAAAAAACGAGAATAATAAACTGATTCAGTTTCACTATGAAGAGCTTCCAGTAAAGATGTGGTCTGCTATTTTTAGAGAATTTGAACATTTTGTTTTTTCTCAAAAAATACCAAGTGAAACTATTACAGAAATAACCTTTGAAATAAAAAAAGTTGAAGAGATTAAAGATTTCTTTATATTTTACTTTAAGTTTTTTGGTCCAGTAAGAGGAGAGGCAAAATGTCTTATCCCAAGATAAAGGGGTGGTCTTCATTTGACCACCCTCTTTTTTATAAATTTGCCAAATATTCCATCAAAAAAGTTTGCCAAGTTTTGCGCTTAGCCACCCCTAGAAGTGAATTAAAAATACACCAATAAAATGGGGTATTTTTTTGTTAAGAGGGTTGCTACCCCTAGAGAATGGGGGCACTATAAAGCAAGAGTAACAGAGACAATGAACTAGGCTCCCTGTCAACTAGTGTGATAGTTTAGTATCCAAATAAGTGGTAAAAAAGCTAAAGTCAT
>CAYURA010000029.1:0-10288 GCA_964446775.1 uncultured Gammaproteobacteria bacterium
CCATATTTATTTAATAACGCAGTAGTCTGAGGGCCAATACCCCAGACCTTGTTTAATTTAGTTTGGGCTAGGTAGCGATTAATATCTGTTTGGGAGATGACCGTTAGTCCCGATGGTTTATTCCAATTAGAGCCTAGTTTAGCTAGAACTTTAGTGGGAGCGAGGCCAAGAGAGAAAGTCATGCCTAGTTCTTCATCTAAACTTTCTTTAATCTTTTCTGCCATTTTCTCATAAGACATTTTAAGAGGCCGACGCAAGCCAGTTAAGTCGGCAAAACATTCATCAATACTATACTCTTCTACATCTGGAGTGAAACGCCTGACAATATTAAACATTCTAAGAGAGTAGAGGCTATAGCTTTCATAGTCTGAAGGCAAAAAGATAGCATCAGGACAGATGCTTCTAATTTCTCTTAGGCTCATACCTCTTTTTACGCCTCTAGCTTTAGCTTCATAGCTTAGCGAGGAGGCGATACCTCGTTCTAAGCCAGTGATGACTGATTTGCCTTTTAGTTTAGGATCTTTAGCTACTTCGCAAGAAGCAAAAAAAGAATCGGCATCGATGTGCAAAATAGCGCGTGATAATGACTGAGAGCTAAAGGACATAAATTAATATTTTCTAATCACTGCTTTAACAACGGCAGCAATCTTTAATTCTTCTTGAGCATAAATTAAGGGATATTTTTTATTAGCCGCTTCGAGATAGCTTATTTTCCCTTTTTTTCTTAAATATTTTATCGTCCATTCATTATCCACCTCAGCAATGACAATGTCGCCATTATTTGGACTGAGACTACGGTCGACTAAGACCATATCACCGGCCATAATACCAGCATCAATCATTGAGTCGCCACTGACTTTAAGCATGTAGCTAGCTTCTTTATTTTTAATTAAGTATTCATCTAAACTCATGGTATCAGATAGTTCTTCTTCGGCTGGAGAGGGGAATCCAGCTTCAACTTGGCCTAAAACTTTAAGCTCACCGTAGAGGTGATGGGGGATTAATTTCCCCTTATCATCTTTAATAATAAATTTTTCTGCTTCAAGTCGGTTAATGAGTTTAAAGACAGCATTTTTAGATTTAAAATTAAGCAGCTTCATAATTTCTGTGTAATTAGGCATCCGTCTATTTATCCGGTAGAAGCTAATGATTTGTTTCTTATATTTTTCAATCATAGATTTTTGTTTATAAGGGTAGTATAGTAAACAAACGTTCACCTGTAAAGAGGGGGGGGTAAAAGTAAGTTGTCTGGATATAGAGATATACTAAACTTATTAAATACTACTGATTATAAGTATTTATAAGATCAGCTAAGTAATAAAATAGCATGATTCAGTCTGAACTGTACCCCGTTTATTATTACGTAGTCTTAAAGTCCGACATTTCAAAAAATTTAAGTGAAATTGTTAAAGAAATTAAGAAATGGGCGGAAATTTTAAAATATTGATTTTAGTGGTTTAATGGTCAAAAATAGTTGGTAAATTAATACTAAGTGTTTAAAATTTGGTGGATAAAATGGCCAATTTACTGCTATTTTTGCAAATATGATACGCACTCTTACAGGATTAGTAGAGCGAAGTATAAACCGTTTTATAATTGTTTCAAATTATATTGTAATATTAAAATAGATTTGGCATTCTCACCAACTATTTTTGACCATTAAACCATTTTAGTAGCCTTTTGTGGTGTAATTCTAGTATACAATATTAATTATATGAATTTTGAAAGAAACATAACTAAAGATTTGAATGTTCCACAAAAAGAGGCTTTTTCAAACAAAAAGGAAAACCTTGATTTAGTAAAGGAAATATTACAAGAAAATTTTGGTCAGGAAAAAATACCAAAAGACTTAGTTTTAGAAATGATAGGTATCAGAAACCAAATAAAAGATAATATTGATAAGGAAAATTTCATTGAGGAGTTAGATATTACAATTGACGACAAAATAAAGAAGTTAATGTTAGATATTTCTAATTCTGATGTTAACAAGGAAGATATTAAAGAGATAAGAGAAATTGAAGGCGGTGGTCTTTTGGTTGTTTCTAATAATGGCGAAGAAGTTATTTTAGATAATCAAGAAGAGGGGTTACTGAATTCACTTAGATTATATTTTGATTCATATCGACTAGCCCATAACGCTAATAAATTTAGAAGTAATGTTACTGATATAAGATCAAAAATAGTTAAAGATAATTTGGATGGAAAAACAAATTTCTACTCAGAAAAAGATAAAAAAGAAGAAGTCTTTGTCGGTCTGCAAGAAAAATATAAAGAAGCTGGTTTTTCAGATAAAGAAATTAAAGAATTAATAAAAATTTGCGATTTACAGGATTTAGATGACTTGCCCGTTCATGAGATAAAAATAATGAGCAAGATACAAGGTATTTTTTCTAAATTCATGGGTGGTGATAAAACAAAATATATTGGATTGTCAGCTGCTTTAATGGTTCCAGCTTTTATTCAGGGGTACGCCCCTATGTTATTTGCCGACGCTTTTAAAGATAATACCACTGATATTAATCAGATAATACTATTTTCTGTAGCCTCGGTTGGAGGAGCTGGTTTATCAACTTTAATTCAAAAATATTATAAGGATTTTATAAATCAAAATTATAAAAAAGAGGGTGGTGTTAGTGAATTTGCTGCTAAAAATTTAACTGAAATGCCTCCAGATGAGACAAAAAAATTTGGATTGGAAACTGTAAAATATAGAACTAGTGCTGGTCGTAATAGTTATGAAAATGTGCTAAACACTTTTAGTTTTAATGTGTTGCCAACTGTTACTACTTTAACTACCAGTGCTGTTATGTTGTATGAAAAAAGTCCAATGCTAGCTGGAGGAACAATTCTAGCCTCAGGAATAACAATAGCTCTAGATAAATATTTTCAAAAAGTTGGAAAATTCTGGGAAAAGGAGCGTGGTGCTGAAAGAACTTCTGAACAGATAGCAAAAAAATTAGATGAACAACTTAATGCTCACATGGAAGTCATTTTAGCTGGAGAAAAAGAAAAGTTTTTTAATGAAATTAAAGATTTTCTAGAAAAAGAAAAAATTGCTCAAAGTGATAAACACTTCTTTAGAGTAATGGAAGAAGCTTATTTTCAATTTTCTAGCTATATCAACCTAACTCTTGTAGGCGTTGCTAGTTTGTTGGCTGGCGGAACCCCGGACAAAACAATTGCCGCTGTTTTGTATTCGAGTAATTTTAATAATGGAATACAAAACTTGTTAAGTTCAAAAAGGAATCTTTTAAGGTCTTTAAGAAATATAATGCAGATGGAATTAATGTTTAATGGTTGCGCTAAAGAAGAAGAGTTAAAAGAAAAAGATAGAATAGGAATTAGTCAGACAGAAAATAGCGATATAGTTTTAAAAGATGTTAACGTGGAAATGGATAATAAAAAAATACTTGATAGTATCAGTTTAGAAATCCCCTCTGGTTCCCTAGCTTATTTAGAGGGCGCCAGTGGTGCGGGGAAAACTACTCTAATGAAAATAATATCTGGTTATTATTATCCTAATTCAGGAGAGGTAAAATTTGGTGGTCTTAATGTTAAGAATATAAAAAAGACTGGCGACGATTCTATCTATAATAAAATTGCTTATCTTTCTCAATTTCCTTATTTGTTTGATGATACTTTAAAAAATAATTTAACATTTGGGCTTAAAAAAGACATTGATACTGCTGAAATAATCCAAACTCTTAAAGAAGTTGGTTTGTACGAGAGGTTTGGTAAGAATATTGATGAAAAGTTATTTGGTGGAGCGGGTGATTCTGGCAAAACTTCTGGTGGCGAAACCTCTAGAATAGGTTTAGCTAGGGTTTTGTTGAAAATCAGAAATAATGATTCTAAATTAATATTTTTAGACGAACCCACAGCTTCCGTTGATAAAGATACAAAAAAAGATATTGCTGAAATTATCAATACAGAAAAATCTAAAAGACCAGATACTACATTTATCGTTATTAGCCATGATGAAAAATTTGTAGAGATGTTAAATTGTAATATTAAAATTAAAATGGAAAAAGGGAAAATATTGGAGTCATAATACAATGATTAATTTCTAAGTTAAAAAAAGAATCCAAAGGTTTATCAGAAAAAGATGTTGCTGCTTATGGTGAATTTGCGGAAGCCTATGTTCTTTCTGTTCGCGAGCACATTATTGAAATCACTCCTTTACTAAAAGAACAGTTATTAATGCATACAAAATATTTAAAAGTGCTTGAAAATCGTCTGAATGAGACGACTGATGAAAGAGCAAGGGAGATTGATCAAGAATCGATTAAAGCAGAGCAGGTTAAAATAGAAGAGTTAGAGGCTGAATTAACTGAATACAAAGATATTTTGAGTTCTGTGGGTCGTGATTAATATTTAATTGAAAATACAGCCTTTAAAGCTAAATTGATGATAGGAGAATCTAAGGATTATCTATACAAAGAAAATGAAATTAAGCAGGCCAGACGGTTAGAGCCATCATTAAAACCTAAGGATGGTCCTATTTTTGATCCAAGCGATGATTCAGATGGTGATGAATTTCTTAAGGCTAATGATCCAGAAAATAGATTTATTCCGATTGAAGAAATGCCTGACCCAACTGCTTGTTTTACCGAGCTAATGGATGAAGAGAATAACAAAGAAGATGATGATGAAGAGGAGAATCAAGAAGAATTTATAAAAGATATAGGAATCCCAAAGCCTAGTAAGAATATTCAGAATTATAATTACCAAAGAAAGGGCTCTAAATATGGTAATTTAGATTCTTTTCATGTTGATCATGAAACAGAAGAATTAATTGCTATTACCTCAGATGACGCTACAACTGCAGAACAGATTATTATAAAGCAAAAAAATGGTGACGATATTGATTATAATACCATCAGCTTAAAGGGACGGAGTAAAGGGGAAAGAAGGAGTATGAGTATGGATGCCTGGAACGAAGAGTATAAACCAGCAAGAAAGGGCTGGGATAATCAAAAAACTAAACCCATTTCAGAAATTCAACGAGAGAAAAGAGGTAAAATTAGACAGGCTTTAGATAAGTCCGCTTAAGCCAATATATTTTTCTAGTTTTTGCTTATTTTTTAGCTTTTATTTAAAATAATATTAACTGTTTTAGAATAAGATAACATGATTTAGGTCATGTTATTTTTTTAACTAAAATACGAGCGGAGCTGAAAAGGCGGGCTTGGTTTATTATTTATTTTCTATGGGATTAAGATTATTCTCATTATTGCTTTGACTATACGTGAAATTAGTGAGATTATATAAGTATAAAGCTTGTATAATAAAAATATAAAATAATTATAATGCGCTTCTATGAATGACATTAATCAATTAACACAAAGAATATTAGATTTTATTAATGATCGTGACTGGAATCAATTCCATAACCCAAAAGATTTAGCCCTTTCTTTAGTGCTGGAGTCTGCTGAAGTAATGGAGCATTTTCAGTGGCAAAGTAATGAAGAGATGCAAGAATATATAAAATCACATAAAGATGAAGTCGGTGAAGAATTAGCCGATGTTTTTTATTGGATTTTACTTATGAGCCATAAGCTAGATATTGATATAATAGAAGCTTTTAAAAATAAGATGCTTAAAAATGAAGCTAAATATCCAGTAGATAAGGCAAAGGGAAAGCACGATAAATATAATAAATTATAGAATGTTTGGAATCACCACGTTTCAATTTAAAAAAGAGAAATTTGGACAAATGAAGGAATATCATTTTGGTTCGAATTGGCCCGTTGTATATCTTATTAAAAATGATAAAGAGATTTACATTGGTGAAACCACCAGCCTCTATAATAGAAGCAATCAGCATTATGATAATCCCGAGAGAAGAAGATTAAAAAAAATGCTTGTAATTACTGATGAGGAATATAATAAATCAGCGGCATTAGATATAGAGTCATCATTAATCCAATATATAGCTGCTGATGGAAAGTTTATTTTACAAAATGGTAATCAAGGCCTGCAAAACCATAATTATTATGACAAAGATAAATATCAGGCTAAGTTTGAGGTTATTTGGAAAAAATTACAGAAAATATCTTTGGTAAAGAATGAGCTCATACAGATTAAAAATAGTGATCTATTTAAGTATTCTCCATATAAAGCTCTGACAGATGAGCAATTAATGATTGCGAATCAGATTTTGCATGATGTAAAAACAAGGACTCATGGAACCTTTATCATTCATGGCGGGCCTGGAACAGGCAAAACAATATTAGCTACCTATTTAGTAAAAAGTTTAAAAGAAATGGAGTGGAGTAAAGATTTAAATGTTGGTCTTGTGCTGCCTATGACCTCTATTAGAAATACTATTAAAAAGGTATTCAAATCTATAAAAGGTTTAAGTTCAAAGATGGTCATTGGCCCCAGTGAGACTCTGAATGAATATGATATTTTACTTGTAGATGAGGCGCATAGACTAAGACAAAGAAAAAATATTGTTAATTATAAATCATATGATGATGCCAATAAATCATTAGGATTAGACAAAGATGCTACAGAATTAGATTGGGTGATGAAGTGTTCTGATGTGCAAATATTATTTTATGACGAGAATCAGAGTGTTCGGCCTTCGGATGTGAGCCCAGTATTATTTTCGAAATTACCTGTTAAAGTGTTTAAATTGCATTCTCAGTTGAGGATAGGTACTGGTGATGATGGCGAGAAATATATTAAATTTATCCAGGACGTATTTGATTTAGTAACCGTTAATGGTGATAAATTTAATAACTATGATTTTAAAATTTATGATGATATTCATCAAATGGCAGCAGACATAAAGAGCAAAAATGAGGAGATAGACCTATGTAGAATGGTGTCTGGTTATGCTTGGCCCTGGGCATCAAAAAAAGATCCAAGTAAACATGATATTGAGATTGATGGCTTAAAATTAGCTTGGAATAGCGTAAACCACAATTGGGTTAATTCAAAAAATGCAATTAATGAGGTTGGTTGTATTCATACAGTTCAGGGCTATGATTTGAATTATACTGGGGTAATTATTGGCCCAGAGATATCCTATGATAGTCAAGAAAAGAAGTTCATCATTCATCCTGAAAAGTACATGGATGCAAATGGTAAGCGAGGAGCTAATGTAGAAGATCTTGAAAGATATATTATTAATATTTACAAAACATTGTTAACAAGAGGAATAAAGGGCACATATGTGTATATTGTAGATAAAGATTTAAGAGCATATTTTAAAGCAGCTTTTGCAAAAAAACATTAATTAATAGGATTGGGGCTTTAAGATGAAAATGTTACTGTTATTTTTAAAATTTTTTTTAGATCATTTCATTTTTCACCTATGCCAATATGAAATTAACTCCAAAAATACAAAGAGCAATTAATCTGGCTAGTCGGTTACATTCAGGGCAGACTAGAAAGGGCGACTCAGATTTACCATATATAAGCCATCCTTTTTCAGTGGCTTGGATATTAAGCAATTATACTGATGATGAGGATGTAATAGTGGCTGGCCTTCTTCATGATGTTCTAGAAGACGTTAAAGGCTACTACTATGATGACTTAGCCAAAGGCTTTGGTGAAAGGGTTGCCAAAATAGTTAAGGGTGTTAGCGAGGATAAGGATCCTAATATTGACAGTGATGATAAGGCAACATGGGAGATCAGAAAATTGAATTATTTAGCTAATTTAGAGATAGGTAGTGAAGAGTCTCTCTTAGTTTGTACCGCTGACAAGATCCATAATTTAGAATCAATGATAGACGCCTATCAAGTGCATGGAGAGGGTCTCTTTAAACAGTTTAATTCTCCAAAAGATAAGAAGCTTTGGTTTTATCAAGAGGTTCTAAAGATCATGAAGAAAAGGCTAAATAATCCAATAGTAGCAGAATTAGAACTAGTTTATCATGAGGCTGATAAATCTTTGTTATAACGTTAATATAATTAAATTATTGTTTAATGAAAATAAATTCTATGATTAATTAATAAAATATATGCAGATTATTAAAGGTGATGAATCTTATTCAAAAAAAATAATAAGAAAAAATTATTTTGAGCTATATGGTTTTCTTATTTTGTCGTTATCCGTTCTTATTATTTATTTGATTACTTCATTTCAAAGAGAGGAGTTCTTAAATACAGATTCTTTTGTTATGATGTTTTATACGACATTAGGCGGGTTAATGACGTTATTTATTATTTTTCTTTTTAAAAAAATAAATAAATTTATATCAAAGAAAGAAAATAATATAAATAAAGCAAAAGTTGGAGACCTTGGAGAAAAGATGGTGCTCAATAAGCTGACTAAAATATTAGATGATAACTATACTGTGTACCCAAATTTTAAAATACCGGGGAGAAAATTTGATGTAGATTTATTAATCGTAGGCCCTAAAGGAGTTATTGCGATGGAAATTAAAAATAGTTCTAATAACTTTTCTTTTTCAGAAAAAGAGGTTTTACGAATTAAGGGATCCGGATATACACAAGAAGTAACTACCTTATTAGGCAATGCAGATCCTCGCGTTAAATTAAAAAATCATTGTAAATCTTTAAATTATTATATATTTTCTTTAGGCTTAAAAAATATAAGAGTGAGGAAGGTCTTAGTCTTTGTGAATACTCAGGTTAGCATAAACGGTAAGGCAGGGGTTTATATAGTAAAAAGATTGGGTGAATTAAATAAATATTTCGAAGATCTCAATAATGATGATCTTTTCTCGCCAGAATATTGTAGAATTATTAATGATAAGTTAGCAGATGATGAAAAGAATAAAGGAAAAAATAACCGTCGTTAATTTAAGGGGGTAAATTTAGAAATAGTTGAATTTATAACCATGAAAAATATTTTAAATTATGACTAAGATAAAGCTTATATCAGGGGATATCACCGATTTAACCGTAGATGCTATTGTTAACGCTGCTAATAAGTCCTTACTTGGTGGCGGAGGAATTGATGGGGCTATTCATCGTGCTGCTGGGCCAGAGCTACTTGAAGAATGTAGCTTATTGGGTGCCTGTAAAACTGGAGAGGCTAAAATAACCAAAGCTTATAAATTGCCAGCAAAATTTATCATTCATACCGTTGGTCCCATTTATGGATTGGAATCTGGTCGTGAAGAAGAATTATTAACAGACTCCTATCGTAATAGTTTATTAATCGCCAAGGATCAAGGAATTAAAAGCATTGCTTTCCCTTGTATCTCTACTGGAGCTTTTCGTTTCCCAAAAGATGAAGCAGCTAGAATTGCAATTAAGGCCGTTAAAAGTTATATTAATGAATATCCGGACGCTCTTGAAGAAATAGTATTTGTAACCTATGGAGACCTAAATTTTAAACTCTATCAAGAATATTTAAATAGTTAACAACTATCCTATTATTCGTAAAAAAACAGCTTAATTTTAAATCAGATGACAAATAACCATATTTTTTTAAAAGGTATTGTTTTACCACTAAGTTCAATCCATGGCTCAAGCCATTGGCGGAGAGTAGAGCGCTTTGGTCTTAAGGTTGCTGAAGCAAATGGAGCTGACAGAGAAGTTGTTTCTTTGTTTGCATATTTACATGACGCGCGAAGAGTTAATAATGATGATGACCCTGGTCATGGAGAACGAGCAGTTGTTTTATTAGACGAGCTAATTAAAGAAAATATTATTAATTTAACAACTAAACAATATCAGCAACTAGCAAAAGCTTTAAGTATACATAATCAGACTGATGCTAGATGTGATGATATAACAGTTCAAACTTGTTGGGATGCCGATCGATTAGATCTTTGGCGTTGTGGTATTATCCCCGATCCAAAGCTGATGTATACAAGCCATGGCAAGAGTCCGGAGATGATAGAATATGCTAGGGAGTTAAATAAAGAGAATCGGTTATAAATAATCATGTTTACTAATATATTATTTTATGTTAGGGTAGATGTATAATAAATTAAGCATAAATTTATGAATTTTGAAACACCAGAGGTAAAAAAAGAGAATCCGGCTCAATACGAAAATCGTATTATAGAAATTAGGGATTCATTAAAAACAGAAGGTTATAATAAAGAACTTGATCTAGAATTTGTTGAACTATGGAAAAATATGCCTGCAGGGGTTGCTAATGAGACTCATGACAATATTGATGAAATTAGAGCCTTGTTAACGGACCTTCATCCAGATAAAGAGTAAGACTGTTTAAGTAATAGATAAAAATAAAAAAATAGACTAAGTGTCTATTTTTTTGTAGCTTTAAGGTTTAAGAGTAATTAAGCCTTTATCTAAAGGTTTATTTATCTTTAAAGTTATCCACAGCTAATACT
>CAYURA010000030.1:0-9703 GCA_964446775.1 uncultured Gammaproteobacteria bacterium
AGTTGATTTTGACCCTAATGTCTTATTCTGTTATAATTAGACCAAATACAATATTTAGTGGTAAATCTATAAGAAAACTACAAAAATATAGCATAAAATAATTAATATGAAATGTCCTGTTTGTTATCACGTTGACACAAAAGTTGTAGACTCAAGAGTTGCTTCAGACGGTCTCTCTATTCGGCGTCGGCGAGAATGTTTAAAATGCATGTTCAGATTTTCTACTTATGAAGAAATTGAAATTTTGGATTTAATGATTTTGAAGCGTGATGGTAGGAGAGAATCATATAGTCGTGATAAGTTAATGGATGGCTTAAGAAAGTCATTGGAAAAAAGACCTGTTACTAAAGATGATTTTAAAAAAATAGTTCATGGGATTGAAAGAGACCTACAAAAATTAAGGAAGGGCGAGATTACTTCTTTGCAGGTTGGCCAAATTGTTATGAAGCATCTAAAGAAGACTGATCCAGTTGCCTATATTCGTTATGCTTCAGTCTATGAGTCTTTTAAGGATGCTGATGAATTCCGGCGTGAATTAAATAAATTAATAAAAGTTAAGAAAAATAAAGATAAAAAATGATCCATTTGTGCAATCATGTAATTTAGCATTTATTAGGTTGAGGCTTTAGATTTCATGTTTGTTAATTAAAAGCATGTTAGAAAAAGGTCTGTCTCTAGTACAAGAGAAGGATCTTTTTTCGTTTCTTAGAGAAAGAGCGGGAAAAATTGAAGGCATTGTTATTAGTAGCGATGAACTGACTTTTTAAGCTAATTAACCTAACTTTATTAAGAAAATTAAGGACTTGGGCTATTTGGTAGAATTAGATACTAATGGAAATAACCCTTTAATGTTAGATAAATTAATTAAAAATAATTTAATAGATTATTGAGCGATGGGCATTAAAGCTTCATGGTAGAAATATAAAACTGTAGTTGGTGTTGAAGTAAATTTAGCTAATTTGCAAAAAAGTGTTAAAATAGTAATGTCTAGTCTATTAGCTTATCCATTCAGAGCTACTCTGGCGCCAAACTCGTATCAATTATAAGATATTAGATAAATGGGAGAAATAATTGGGAAAGTAAAATCGTGTATTTACGAAAATTTAAACCAGAAGCAGATCTAATAAATCCTGAATTTAAAAGATTATCAACTTTTAGTGATCAAGGGTTAAAATGATTGGCCATAATTATGACTCAGCATCTTAAGGTTTATTTAGCAAAAATTTAGTATAATAATTAATTAGATAAAATTATATGGCCGGAAAGCAAGGCATTGACCCTCAAGAAGATAAACAAGAGGAAGACTCGTTTAATCATTTAAAAGATGGAAATAATGAAAAAATATTGATTTTAATGAAGGAAAATTTAGAATTAACTAAAGAAGTTAAGGCGATGGTTTATCATATTAATCGTTATGTTGCTTGGCAGAGGATATTTGGCATCTTGAAGGTGTTAATAGTCTTAATACCAATTACGCTTGGTGTAATCTATTTACCTCCAATGATTAAAGAATTATATCAACAAATTATCCCGATTCTCCAAACAAATATAAATTAATTATTTATGAATTATAATATAGCAGTTTTTGCGCAAACAACTTATCGCAATCAATTTAAAAAATTTGGCATAAAAACTGACGATCGTCGTCGTCATATGTACATGATTGGGAAGACAGGCATGGGTAAGTCAACTATTTTAGAAAATATGATAGTGGATGATATTAGGGCTGGTTATGGCTTGGCAGTAGTCGATCCTCATGGTGACTTAGCTGAAAAGATTATTGAGTTTATCCCAGCAGAGAGAGTTAAGGATGTTGTCTACTTTAATCCATCTGATATGGACTATCCAATTGCCTTTAATGTCTTAGAGCAAGTAGAACCGCATTTAAGGCACTTGGTAGCTTCTGGCCTTTTAGGTGTTTTCCAAAAACTTTGGGCTGATTCTTGGGGCCCTCGTTTAGAATATATTTTACGTAATGCTATTTTAGCAATTTTAGATTTTCCTGGATCAACAATTTTAGGGGTAGTAAGAATGTTATCTGATAAAGCCTATCGCAAACGAGTGGTAGCTAATATCAAAGATCCAGTGGTTAAGGCCTTCTGGGAAAAAGAATTTGCTTCATATGCTGATAAGTTTGCTTCTGAAGCGGTTTCTCCGATACAGAATAAAGTGGGGCAGTTTCTTTCTAGTTCTTTAATGCGTAATATTATTGGCCAAGTAAAATCAACAATAAATATAAGAGAGATTATGGATAGTGGTAAAATCCTTATCATGAATTTAAGTAAAGGGCGCATTGGTGAAGATAACTCGGCCTTACTAGGGGCAATGATGATTACTAAAATACAACTTGCAGCTATGAGTAGGGTTGACATTCCTGAGAGTGAACGTAAAGATTTTTTTCTTTATATTGATGAGTTTCAAAATTTTTCAACTGACAGTTTTGCTAATATTCTATCAGAGGCTCGTAAATATCGGCTCAGTCTAATCTTAGCTCATCAATATATTGAACAGCTAAGTGAAAAAGTTAAACCAGCTGTATTTGGTAACGTTGGGACGATGCTTTCTTTCCGTGTTGGAGCAACTGATGCAGAAGAATTAGCCAAAGAGTATGCACCAGTATTTACTGAAGAAGACTTAGTAAATTTACCTAAATATGAAATGTATTTAAAACTCATGATTGATGGCGTGGCTTCAGCCCCTTTTTCAGCCCGTGGCTTACCTCCACTCATGCCTAGTGAAAAAACTAATAATACCGATAAAGTAATAGCTTATTCACGTGAAAAATATGCTACTTCTCGTACTTTAGTCGAAGAGCGGATATTACGTTGGCATGAAGCTCAGGATGAAGAAGTTATAAAAAAGCAGGTAGGTGCGAGCGCAAAATATTCTCCAGATAAGCGAAAAGTTAATTCACTGAACGATCAGGCTAGAACCCAAGCCACGCCAGTATCAAGGTCAGAAAAAATAAATAGACAACAGACTGAGACTGATCAGCCCGAAGTTTCTGAACATCACGAACAAAGAAGAGAAGTGCCTATTAAAAAGGAGAAGCCCTTTTCTCCGAAGAAAGAAATGCTTGAAGAAGAAAGTGGCTATCCGGCAGTTTGTTCTCGTTGTGGTATAACTACAGCTACTGTTTTTATTCCTGATGGTGTGCGGCCAGTTTTCTGTAAAGATTGTTTGGCAATTAAACGACAAGAAAAAAAAGAAGAGACTGAAAAAAGAAAGTTAGCCAAAGAGCAGGAGCTACAAGTTTCTTATAATCAAGCTAAATCTAATGGTCCTAGCTTATCCTTGGCTGATTTGAATAAAGCTAGGCCAGTGGATTTCAAAGGCAGGCCACAGAGAGAAGAAAAGAATCACAATATAAAGGGTCAAGTTGATATTATAGATAATCAAGGGACACAAACTGGTGAGATGGCCGAGGATGAGGTAATTGATTTTTCTAGGATTTCAGACAAATGATATATGTATTTATTTTTTGATACCGAGACAACTGGTTTGCCAAAAAGTTTTAAAGCGCCAGCTTCAGACACTGATAATTGGCCACGTTTAGTCCAATTATCTTGGGCTTGGTTTGATGAACTTGGTAATGCTTGGGATCGCTATGATTATATTATCAGGCCAGATGGTTTCTCAATTCCTGAGGAGTCTACGAAAATTCATCGTATTAGTCATGAGCAAGCTTTAAATGAAGGGGTAGAGCTACTTCCAGTTTTAAAAGAATTTTCTGAACATATAAGTCGAGCCGAAAAAGTGGTGGGGCATAATGTTGATTTTGATGATAAAATTATAGCATCAGAGTTTTATCGAGCTAAAATACCTAATGTTTTAGCCACGGCAAATAAGGTTTGTACGATGAAATCTAGTGTTGATGTTTGCCGAATTGATAATGGTCGTGGTTCATATAAATGGCCGAATTTATCAGAGTTACATCGTTATCTATTCCAGGAAGATTTTGCTGAGGCTCATAATGCCATGATTGATGTTTTAGCTTGCGCCCGTTGTTTTTACGAAATTAAAAAAAGGGGGATTAATATTTAATATGAATTATTTAAAAGTAGGTAAAGCCACTCATTTAACAGGAAGAGACAGGAAGCTTTATCGTTTTTTTGAGATATTACCAGGAGCCTTATCTTTCATTACTCTTTTTGGATTATTAATTATGTCTTTTCTGAAGCCTGTTTGGGTAGCTTTTTTTATCATTGCTTTCGATGTTTACTGGCTTTTAATAGTTGTTTATTTAGCCATCTACTTAATTAGTGCTTATCGCCATTTGAAGCGAAATATTAAAATAGATTGGCGGGCTCGTTGCATAGCATTAGAACAGTCACAAGACGATGAAAATATTGCTAGCAGTTCATTGGCTAGAAGTGGAAAAAATTGGCTCGATTTATGGCAACTAATAATTTTTCCTTGTTATAATGAAGATTTAGAGATAATTAATACAGCTTTTGACTCCCTGTTAGCTGATGGGTTTCCTCCAAAACAAATGATTGTTGTTTTGGCTATGGAAATGAGAGCAGGCGAGTCGGCTTATTTTAAGGCGGAAGCAATAAAAGAAAAGTTTGCTTCTAAATTTGCCCACCTTATTACCACCTTTCATCCAGATGGCATTGATGGGGAGATAAAAGGCAAAGGATCTAATCAGTCCTGGGCAATTAGACAGGTAAAAAAAGAACTTTTGGATGAGTATAATTTTAATTATGACAATATTTTGGTGAGTGTTTTTGACATTGATACAATAATACGACCGGGTTATTTTTTTGCTTTATCACATCGCTTTCTTACAGTTGTTGACCCTTATCGAGCTAGCTATCAACCAATTCCTGTTTATCATAATAATTTATGGGAGGCGCCTTTCTTTTCTCGAGTAGCAGCTTCTTCCAATACTTTTTGGCAAATGATGATGCAAATAAGAGAAGAACAACTTGTGACCTACTCCTCGCATTCGATGACCTTAAGAGCTTTGGTGGATATTGATTTTTGGTCAACTAATATGGTTTCTGAAGATTCCCGTATATTCTGGCATTGCTTACTTTACTATCGTGGTGATTATCGAGTGGAACCATTATATTTTCCAGTTTCGATGGATATCACTTTTGATCAAAATTTAAAACAGACAGCTAAGAGTCTATATAAACAACAGCGACGCTGGGCATGGGGGGCGGAGAATGTGCCATATTTAATGTTTAATACGGTCAAATTATGGAAGGAGATTGATCATAAAAAATTAGTTGGACATATTGCCACACAAATATATGGTTTTCATTCTTGGGCTACTAATGCTCTTATAATCGCGGTTATTGGTTGGATGCCAATGTTGCTTGGAGGAGATCGTTTTAATTCTAGTGTTCTTTCTGGTAATCTACCAGCTATTACTCAAATGCTCATGAGTATTGCGATGGTTGGCTTGCTTCTATCAGCTATTGTTTCTACTCTGTTATTACCAAAAAGACCAAAAAATTATTCTTTTTTAAAAAGTATTCAGATGCTCTTAGAGTGGATCTTTATTCCTGTAACCATAATTATTTTTGGTGCTATTCCATGCCTAGATGCTCAATGGAGATTAATGCGTGGTAAATATATGGGGTTTTGGGTAACTCCTAAATCTCGGTTATAATGGTAACTATAAATTTTCTTATTTTTTTGCTATTATAAAAAAAGAAGCTTTTTTTATTTATGAAGAGAAACAAAAAAATAATAAAAGACAATACTTATAACCGAAAGAAGCCAAAGTCGGCTACTTTTCATTTGCTATCTAGCCCACGCATCTTTACTATTATTGCTTTAGTTTTTATCATTATTACTCTCATTCCTTTAGCTAAAAATTATAGTCGTCAACGATTGATAGAAAAAGAGGTGGCTGATATTTCTCAGACAATTGAAGAGTATACTGAGGGCAGTCAAGAACTACAAGAGCTTATTAAATATTTAGAGTCAGATCAGTCAATAGTGGAGCAGGCTCGTTTAAACATGGGTATGAAGAAACCAGGAGAATCAGTGGTGGTAATCCGAGGAGATGTCTCTACTCTAGACGGACTAAATGAAGAAACTAAAGAAGAGATTGTAAATTGGAAAAAATGGTTGAAATATTTTTTTAATTAAAAAAACTGAAATCTATTCAGTTTATATAATGAGCCGAGAATGGGAATTGAACCCACAGCCTACGGTTTACGATACCGTTGCTCTACCAAATTGAGCTATCTCGGCTAAATTGAGCGGGTGAGCGGAATCGAACCGCCGTTTCCAGCTTGGGAAGCTGGCATAATAACCATTATACGACACCCGCAATATATCTATTATAGTCTGAAGTTCAGCTTTTCGTCAATTTAGAAATAGTAAAAATTAATTTTATTAATTATAAATTATGTTTACAAAAAAATACCTATTAATAATCAGCACCTTATTTCTTTTATCATTAAATAGTTCAACGGCTTTAGCTAGTTCTTCATTCGAATTAGCTGATGAGCAGGTTGTAAAAATTAATCGAGTATCACTGGCAACTCAAGTAGATCAAACAGCGACTCAAGATGCCTTTAGTATTAAATTATCAGCTAAAAGCTTGAAAGTAAAGACGGAAATTATTTTAGAAAATCTAGGTTCGTTATTCGATTGGCCTTGGAATTATTCTCCTTTAAGCGATGTTTATCAATTTGATTTTAGCGATCAAGGGCTTAATTATAATGTGACCGAACCACTTAGAATCAATATTAGTTACGAAAATAAAAATAATAATTATAAACAAATTTTTTTCTTTGATAAGAATCAACAAAAATGGCGACCCTTGCCTTCAGTTGATGATCCTGTTAATCAAGTTGTTAGTGCTATAATACATCTCCCTTTTGCAAGAGTAGCAATTCTAGCTAATGATGAAGTAATGACAGTAGGACAGGCTAGTTGGTATCGTTTTAAAAATGGCTTGTTTGCTGCCTCACCTGATTTTGTTAAAGGCACTGTATTAAAAGTAAGTAACCTAGAGAATAATAAGTCGGTCAATGTCTTAGTTAATGACTATGGACCTGATCGAAGCTTGCACCCTAACAGGGTCATAGATTTAGATTCAGTAGCCTTTAATAGGATAGCATCTACACGTGATGGTTTAGCTAGAGTAAAAATAGAGGTAGTGAAATTTGCGGATTCGGTTGACAGGATAAAGCTAGAAGCCGGCAGGACATTACCAGACACTATTTCTAAATCAGCTTTAGTTATCTCGCCAGTTGATGGGAAAATTTTATATGCAAAAAATGCAGATACAGTAGCTCCTTTAGCTAGTTTAACTAAACTTTTAGCGATGAAGGTTTTTTTAGATTTGAAGCCAGACTTTAATCGCGTAGTGGGTTATTCTGATTCTGATGCTGCTTACAATCATGAGCATGTCAAACCATGGGAGTCAGCTCGTTTAAGAGTCAGTGACGGAGAGACATTAACTATTAAAGATTTACTACACGCTACTCTAGTTGGTTCAGCTAATAATACGACCGAAACTTTAGTTAGGGTAAGTGGTATTAGTCGCTCCGAATTCATTAAAAGAATGAACGATTTAGCTAAAGAATGGGGTGCCCTAAATAGTACTTTTATTGAGCCCACCGGCTTATCTCCAGAGAACGTGAGCTCTCCACTAGATTATGCTATAATTACTAAAGAGTTATTGCAAGATGAAATACTTAAAAAAATAAGTACCACTCCTAGCTATTCTTTTACTAGTATTAATAAAGAAAAAAAGTATAATTTAAAAAACACCAATGATTTGATCAAAACTAATAATTATCAGATTGCAGTTTCTAAGACTGGCTATCTTGATGAAGCAGGTTATTGCCTGATGACTCAAGTAGATTCAGCTAAAGGACCATTGATTATTGTTAGTTTTAACTCGCCCACACGAGCAGGCAGTTTTAATGATAATAAAACTTTAATTGATTATGGTCTTAAGAGATTAGGGCAATAAATTTTATGATTACTTTGCTTCATGTTTCAAAAAAATATTCAAAAAAAAATCAAGTTCTTAAAGATGTAAATTTATATATTAAAGCTGGTGAATTTGTTTCTATCGTAGGTCAATCTGGAGCAGGAAAAACAACTTTAGGCCGACTCCTTATTGGCGAAGAGAGAGCTGATGAGGGTCAAGTTATTATTGGTGATTGGGATATAACTAAAATTAATCGGCATGATGTACCTTATCTTAGGAGACAAATAGGAGTCATCTTTCAAGACTTCAAATTATTGCCTAAGAAAACTATTTATGAAAATGTTGCTTTTGCTTTAGAGGTATGCGGAGCTTCAAGGTCAAAAATTAATAAGATAGTTCCTAGTGTTTTGAGGATAGTTGGCTTAGAGGATAAGAATGGTCGCTATCCTCACGAAGTTTCTGGTGGTGAAAAACAAAGAGCAGCTATTGCTCGATCCTTAGTCCATCAACCACGCATTCTCTTGGCGGATGAACCAACAGGAAATTTAGACGCTATTAATGCTGATGAAATTATTGATCTATTATTGAGGATCAATAAATTTGGAACCACTGTTATTTTAGTAACGCATAATAAGGAAATTGTTAACCGTTTAAAGAGAAGAGTGGTTACTATGGATAGAGGACAGATCGTGAGTGATAGGGCTCATGGTAAATATATGCTTTAATTATTTATTTATGCTTTCTTTTTTTCGCATTATTAAATTTAGTTTTCAAGATATTGCTAGGAATGTCTGGCTTTCAGTGGTTACTATTAGCATCTTATTAATTTCTCTTTTTTCTATTAATGCCTTACTAACAGTTAGAGTTGTCAGTAATAATGCGGTTAATGCGATTAAGGAAAAGATTGATATTAGCTTGTTCATTGAGACTAATGCTTCAAAAAAAGATATTGATTCACTCCGAGATCGGATTGCCGGCCTGCCTGAAGTAAAAGATGTGCTCATAACTTACAAGCAAGACGCTCTAAAAGATTTCCGTAGCCGTTATCGTGATAATCAAGAAATACTACAAGCTTTAACAGAGCT
The DNA here is from genome assembly GCA_964446775.1 of uncultured Gammaproteobacteria bacterium. GTDB lineage: Bacteria > Patescibacteriota > Patescibacteriia > Patescibacteriales > UBA12465. The sequence continues at coordinate 8,995 of CAYURA010000030.1, forward strand.
AGGTAACAATCCATTGTCACCCAGCCTATCAATCATTCCCGTTGATATTAATAATGCGGCCATGTTAATTAATTCTTTGCGTCAATTTGATTCAGATATTATTGAGTCAAGAGATTTTAGTGATAATTCAGTTATAGTTGCTAAGATTCAGAATATTACTCAGAGAATTAATGAAGTAGGAGCGGTTATTATTGTTATTTTTGTCCTAATTAGCTTATTAGTAGTCTACAATTCTATTAGAGTGGCCGTTTATACTCACAAAAGAGAAATAGAGATTATGCGTTTAGTTGGAGCGTCAAATTTTTTTATCTACATGCCTTTTATTTTTTCAGCTTTCATTTATGCATTATTAAGTATTCTGATTATGGTGGCACTTTTTTATCCTTTTCTAACTATACTCCAGCCCTACCTATCCGTTTTTCTAGCTGGCTATAATGTAAACTTATTGGAATATTTTGTCTATAATTTCTGGCCGATATTTGGCGCGCAGTTCGCTATTATTTTCTTTATCACTCTTGTAGCCAGCTTCTATGCTGTCAGAAAATATGCACGTATTTAAAGATTAAAGAAAGAGCGTTTTTAATAGCGCTTTTTTTAGTTGACCTAAAAGAATAAATGTAATAATATATTTAAGTTATCGGGGATCGTCTAATGGTAGGACAGTGGCCTTTGAAGCCATCAATCATGGTTCGAATCCATGTCCCCGAGC
>CAYURA010000031.1:0-9200 GCA_964446775.1 uncultured Gammaproteobacteria bacterium
GCATTTGTAAAAAAATAGATTCGTTTAAAGAATCTATTTTTAAATAATTTTTTATTTTTTTTAAGGCAGATAGTCTAAAGGATTGACTGGAATACCATTTTTTCTGACTTCAAAGTGAAGGTGAGAACCGGTTGAGAATGGACCAGACCCTGGCCTACCAGGTGCTCCACCAGATTTACCAATTAATTGCCCTTTTACTACATATTGATCTGCCTGAACATTAACTCCTGATACGTGGCCATAGACAGTAGAGAGGCCATCATTGTGGATTAACATGATATAGGCATAAGCAGTAGAGCCATCAAATTTAACTCGAGCAACATATCCATCGGCAGCTGCATAAACTGGATTTCCTTGCGGGGATCTTAAGTCAAGACCAGAATGTTCTCCAATTATACGTCGGAAAGGATAATCTGGATCGTGGAAACTAGCTGTAATATATCTACCTGAAATCGGCCAATTAATTGTACTATCACTTCCATCTAGGCGGTCTTTATCTTTTTTATCCATCCTATTGCGGATTGTTTTTTCTAAACCAGAAATTTCTGCTTCTGCTTGAGCTGCTTGTCTTTTAGCTTCTTTAAGAAGATCTTGATAATTTTTTTCTGACTCTTTAGTTTCTTCTAAAAGATATATTTGTTGTGATTGGTCATATTCTAATTTAGCTTTTTTAGTCTCTAAACTTAACTTAAGATCTTTTAGTTCTTCGCTTTTTTCATTTATTGTAATTTTAGCCTCATCAAGTTTTTCTTTATTATACTGTAATTTAGATAAGTTTTGCCTTAATTCAGCATTAGCATTTTCTAAGTATTTTGAATGTTTTAGAAATTCAGATATAGACTCATTAAGCAATAGAACCTCTAAAGATGATACTTGATCTTGTTTATAAACCATCCTTAATAATTTCGCTATTTTATTTTTTTGAGCTTCAATGTCTCCATTGATATAAAGAATGTCGAGATTTATTTTTTGCATCTCTAAATTAGTTTTAGTGATTGAGAGATTATTTTTTTCAATTTCTAATTCAGTTTGTTTCACTTTTTGTGAAAGAAGACTTAATTGAGAACTTAGAGTATTTTTTTCTGCTTGTTTAGCCGCAATACTTTGCGCATATTCTTTTTGCTTCTTTGTTAAAGATTCTAGTTGTTGTTTTTGTGACTGAATCTGCTGATTCAATAAATTTATTTCAGCATTAAAAGCATCGTCTGTTTGCCCACTGACAGTAGCAATATTTTTAGAAACAAAAAAAGTACAGCTAACAATACAAAAAATTATTATATAGATAAATATTTTTTTATTTTTCATATTAAGACAATTTGATTAGTACATTAATATTATAACACAAATTTTAATTAATTAATATAATTAATAAAAAAAGCTATGAGATTGTAGCTTATAGTTTATTTAGTTTTTTTAAATAGATCTTTCCTGCTTCTTGACGGCAATGATGAAGCGCGGTAATAAAATCTCTTTCGTTAATAAATTTCCAGTTTTGATGGTCCCAATAATTAATCTTAATATCTGCTTCCCTTCCGGTAAATTTAACAATGATTAAACTTTGTTTTTGACCTTTATAGCCAAAATGCCGTAGTTTGCTATCCCTATATTTACCATTATTCTTTTCAAAGAGATATTTATATAAATTTTTATAAACTCCTTTTACTTGGTAGTCTTTAATGTTTAATTCTTCAGACATTTCTTTTAAACCAGCCATTTCAATGCTTAAGCCTTCAGTTCCACCTTGAATAAGTTGCCAATGATTTTTTTCATCTTGTCTTTCAACAATTATAATTTCTTTTCCTGCCGACGTGTTTCGATACACTAAAACGGCTACATTTTGTCTATACAATAAGGGTAATATGTATAGCCATTTTAATGATTTAAAGAAGAAGACAAATGTTGCTTGATAAATTCGAGTTATTCTCTTTGGTTGCTGAATCAGGCGCCATAACCATTCTAAGCCCGCTCGTCGCATTAAGCTTGGCGCACGCTTTACTTTACCAGTTAAAAAATCAAAAGCTCCACCTAGTCCAACGCCAATTTTGAAGTTTAGATTATTTTTTTTTAGATTGTGAATATATTTTTCTTGATAAGGGGCACCGAATAAAGAGATTATTAAATCAGGCGCAAAAATATTAATAGTAGCACACTCTTTATCACTTGGTTTTTCTTTCACTTCAATATTTAATATTAAAAAATCAATTTTAACATATTTCTTTTTAAGATAGTTTTCTATCTCTTCTCTACTTGATAGTCCGTCAGAACGGTTAAGGATAATAATTTTACGGTTATTACTGTTAGCTTCATTAAGTAAATGTGGTAATAAGTCAGCGCCTGTTTGGCGAAATAGTTTTTGATGACTAAGCAGGGTTATTATTTTTAAACCAAAACCATCAGCTAATGAAAGATTAGCCTCGTTTAAAATATAGAAAAGCTCTTCATCTTTCTGTGCTTTAAGAATAATCTCGGGATTAGGGGTAACAATTTGCTGGCACGCTGAAAAATTAAAATAGTCTTTTATTTTTTTTTCAGTTTGTTTTTTATTTAGTTCCCCAGTTTTAATTCCTAAAATATTAGCCATAGTTTACATAAGAATAAAAGTAGCAATGCCTAGAAAAGCAAAGAAGCCAAAAATATCAGTAGCGGTAGTTATAAACACAGTAGCTGATGTGGCTGGGTCTTTACCTAATTGTTTCATAATTAAAGGCACTAAAGTACCAAAGATAGCGGCAATGACAAGATTTAAAATCATGGCGATGGCTAGGATTAAGCCAATACGCCAATCACCATCTTTTAAATAAACAATCACAGAAATAATGACACCATTTAGGAACCCGTTAACTAAGCTAGCACCAACCTCATTTCTTAGTGTTTTCCAAGCAGTTTTAAGGCTAATCTGTTTTAAAGTAATACCTCGAACCATAATTGCTAGGGTTTGAGTGGCTGCATTACCACCCATACCAGCAACGATTGGCATGTAAACAGCTAATAGCACATATTTGGCGATTGTTTTATCAAAAAGGCCAACAGTAAAAGCAGCTAAAAACGCAGTTCCTAAGTTAATCATCAACCATTGATAGCGAGATTTAACTTTACTTTTTACGGGGTCAAAAACAGATTCTTCAGTGTTGACACCAGCAAAATCATATAAAGATGAAGTTTCTCGATCGTGTAGTATTTGCAGAATATCATCAGAATAAATCAAGCCAAGAATTTTTTTTCTTTCTCCAATAACTATTATTTTATTATGGGGATTATTTTCAAAAATGTTTAACACCTGATTGAAATCAGCATTATATTTAACAGTTTTAATTTTTTTAAGATACTTCCCTGCCTTTTCCTTTGGTTTGCCAAAGCCAAGTTGATGTACTGGTAAATAACCTAATAATATAGCACTTTTAACAATTAAAATAACTGGTATCTTGCCTGTTCTTTTTTCATGTTTTCTCATTTGCAAAGCGACTGAAGCAATACTATCATCAAACTCTACTTTAATATAATTTAAATTCATTAGTCCAGCAGCTGTATTAGGGTTAAACTTGAATAATAGTGAGATTTCTTCTTGACGAGAATTATTGAGTTGCTTGATTATACTAGTGGCCTTTTTTTGCGGAATTAATTGTAGTAAGTCGGCTACCTCATCATCATCAAGACTCTCTAACAGTGAAATAAAATTAGCTTTTTTTAATTTCAAGACAATATCACGTTGGACATTTTTGCTTAGTTTTAAAATAACATCTCGTTGTTGCCCTAATTTTAATGAATTGAATTGCTCTAATCTTTGTTTTGGGTAATATGAAATTTTACGCACTATACTCATTAGTTCTTTGTCATTCATAAATATTGGAGTAAGAGAAAGTCTAATTTTTTATTAAATTAAATGTAAACAAAGTTAATTAGATATTTATATTATAACTTATATTGCAAACTTTAGAAAGACGGAAATAAATGTGTATTTTACAATTATTTATTAATAGATTGACTAATAACGGTCAATAATCTGAGATTGACAAAAAAGCATAAAAAATGATACTATGGTATTGACAAACATTCATATTATTGATAATATAGTCGGTTACAATAAAAATATGAAAATAGCGTTTATCGGACAAAAAGGAATACCCGCTCAGACTGGTGGTGTTGAAAAACAAGTAGAAGAGTTACTTGTTCATTTAGCGGCACGTGGGCATAGTGTTTATGCATATAACCGACGTGGATATGCCCCTGAGATGAAAGAGTTTAAAGGCGTAAAATTAATCTCACTTCCATTTATTAAAGGAAAAAATCTTGAAGCAATTAGTCATGTCTTTTTATCTATTGTTCATTTGGCTTTTCATAAGTTTGATATTATTCATTTCCAATCAATTGGCCCAGCTTCCTTATTATGGTTAGTAAAGATAGTTAAACCTAGGACTCCAATAGTCTTCACTTTTCACTGCCAAGATTATTATCATAAGAAATGGAGCTTATTCGCTAGATTATATTTAAAATTTGGAGAGAAAATAGGTTGTATCTTAGCTGATCAGACTCTAGTTACATCGAAAGAATTAACTAGCTATGCTTTAAACAGATATAATAAAGGAGCAAGGTATATTGCCTCGGGAATCAATGAGCCTAGTTTATTAGCCCCTGATAAGATAAAAGAGAAATGGAACTTAGATAAGGATTCTTATATTCTATTAGCCTCTAGATTGGTTAGACACAAAGGTATCCATTATTTTATTGAAGCTTTTAAAAAAATTAAGACGAATAAAAAGTTAGTTATTGCTGGTGGCAGTGCACATACTGATGATTATGTTAATGAATTGCATGACTTAGCTCGTGACGATGACAGAATTATTTTTACTGGAAATCAAATAGGCCATAATTTACAGGAGCTATATTCAAACGCATATATTTTCGGCCAACCGTCAGAATATGAAGGATTATCAATGGGCCTCTTAGAAGCCATGTCATATGCGCTTCCATGCTTAGTTAGTGACATCCCTTCCAATAAAGAAGCTTTGAATGGTTTTGGATATACTTTTAAAAATCAAGATATAGAAGATCTATATAATAAACTTAGTGATTTACTGCTTATGGATTCAAAAGACTTAAAGACTATGGGTCAATCCTTAAAAGAGAGAACACGGAAAGAATATAACTGGGATTTAATTGTTGATGAGACTATTGGATTATATAATCAACTATTTAAAAAAAATAAATAATATTTTTTTCTTTTATTTTTATTTTATTCTTTTAGAATAAAAACATAAGGATGAGAATAATTGTTCTTTAAAATTCACATAAAAAAAGACCCGTGAGTAAAGTAGCGGGCAAATAAATCATGAAAAACGCAATTTTTTTAATGATGGCTATTGTAGTCACTATATTTATTAGTGGCTGCATGAAAGATTTAGGGACAGATGTTGTCCCTGAAAAAAATGGACCAGAGCTTAAAACATCTGGACAGATGTCTGCAGCAGGTGATACTGCCTTCGCCCAGCCAAATAAAGTATTAAAGTTTTGGCTGGAAAACATTAATCCAACTAATTATAATTTCAGTTGGAATTTAGGAAATGGTGATCAGTCCAATGCCGAATCACCAGAAAAAAAATATAGTCTAGGTGTCTACGACATCTCGGTTATAATAACACCACTTAGTGGCGGAGATCCTATTACCAGGGAAATAGTCTTGGTAATAGAGAATATAACTGGTGATGAAAGTATCATTTTGTACTCCGCGACTTACCTAAATGGTAATTATGACTATGGTCTAGCCTTTTCAACAGAGGCCATCTATAATTACGGAAACCTAACAGGTAACCCGTGGTCTACCGCTGATTGGACTGACTGGGAAAAGCGATTCTTGACAGAGAGTGTCCTGATTAATGGAACACTATACCTAATAGATCACGTAACACTGCCGGCCAATAATATCGTAATTAGCAGATTTACGTATGGGCGTGGGGTAACCTACGCATATAACCCAGAATCTCTGTATTGGCAATCTGACGGCGTCTTTGGCGTCTATTTGACAGATGGTCAAATAAGCCCGGATCCGATAGATCCCTCTCCCTTACCTGGTAACGCAGGAGATGATTTTTTTGGCACTGTACAACCTACAGTGCGTAATGAAATCAAATATTCATCAGGGGGCTATGACTCCTTAAGAATATTCATAAATTACTCCCAATATGCAAACGGGAGCTTCCCATTCATTGCCATATTTGATGGCACATGGAAAAACGAGCTATTGGTCAAAATGACTGGCCAATATGAAGGTTGGGGATTCCGTACCATTGAAATCCAGGAAATTGGACCAGAAGGTTTTAATTTCAAGTTTGGTGAGAATATTAATCTCCCCAATAATTATGGTGACATGCATAATAGCATGTATTATTTACCACCACCGGATGATATTTGCACAATCCAAATATATGGGATTGAGCAAACGAAAAATTATGAGCGTTATAAGACATCAGCTACATCAGCTAAGTGATTAATATTAGTATCACATCCCCAGTGTTATCGACACTGGGGATTTTTTGTAAAATTTAAAAAACCGGCAACTTTGTGTGTTACCGGTAATATTAAAGCTAAAATCCTATTTAGCTTTATAATTTATTCTTGCTTCATATTGGAAGCCGCCACTCTCGTTGGCGTTTATTCCATTCGAGTTCGCTAAACTTTTGTTAAGTTTGACGAACTCATGAGGCAGCCACATGTCGTATTTATATGTGGAATGGTCGCCAATATATATGGCGAATTTATATAGGCCATCATTGATCATCGCCGTTGTCACGACGGTTGATGTAGGAAATATGAGATATTCCCCTACCTGGATTCCTAAGACACCGAACTCACCATTTAGGTGAGTTTCATTGGAATCCCTGTTCTTTATGTTATCCAGGGATGCGTCCTTTTCTGAAGCTCCTTTAATTATGTTCTTTACATAATAAAAAAGCTTACTTTCATTATCGAAGGTGACTCCAAAGTCACCTGATATTACTCCCTCAAATGAGTTTATCGCAATATTGGGAGTGTTGATGGATCCTTTACTAGTTGTACTAGTGGTACTAGTTGTAGTTGTACTAGTATTAGCTCTGGTAGCCTTTTCAGGTTTTGGCCTGCTTTGGCTTTTAGGCTTATCTGGTTGGAGACCTTTTGTATCACGGCAAGCTTGGAGCTCAGCTTCAAGCCGGGAGATTTCCGCGTATAGGTTAATTACCTCCTCTCCTGTGATTGAAAAAGTCAATTTTGCGCGGTCTGGGCATTCATCTTGAAAATCCATTTGTTCTTGTAATTCGGGATTTTCATCCCTAGTGGTGAGGAACCAGGTTAGAAACAGCAGCGCTGTTATCAATAATAGGCACCCTGCTAAGAAAAACTTTTTTTTGTCCATTGTCAGTCGGTTTATTTGTTGATAATTAATTTTACAATGTTAATAATGTCAAAATTGATATACAATATATCAATTCTACTTTGGCTTGCTAGGTCAAATTTTGGTTGATAGGTCAAACTAGCAATTTCTAATCCATACTCTCCTTTAGCGAGTGTTAAACTCGCTCCAGCCAGAGCGTAGTGAGTGTCAATTCCTTTCTCATATGAATACCCGAGAGCCACTGCTGGGAGAAAATATATCTCTTTGTACCAGCTAAGACTAATCTTAGCAACGGCATTTTCAAAATATAATTTTAACCTTTCATTATCCCAGGGTTGGCTAGCTAGAACATCTCCTTCCCATTTATTCAGAATATTACTTTTTAATGATTTTTGGTATTCTAAACAAACCTTTTGTCTTAAGAAAGGAGCCCTTTCTAAAGCATTTAGAAAGATAAGTCCACTAGTGAGCATAAAGAGGTCATCCTCTTGGGTGCTCTCAAATAGTCCGTTGGTCTGCCTGATTGACCCATCAGATTTTCCTTTTTTGTAGCCAATATTAGCCCAGCCGAATTTGCTGTATCTCCAGCTAGATTGAAAGCTGAAATTAAGAGCTAAGCCAACTCCTAGTGTTAAGGAGTGATGTTTATACCCTTCGATGATACTGGCTACCTCCTCAGCCGACATGTAAACCCCAACCTTAATAGTGCTACTTTGGTTAGGAATGATTCGGCCTTCGATATAACGCCAGGTTCCATCTCCAGTTTGATGTTTAGGCGAAAAACAGCCATTTCCAATAGTCAAACTGCTTTCATCAAGCAGCTCCTGGCAATCAGTGCTAACAATAGATATTAGCAATAATAAAATAATCAAAAAATATCTTTTCATCTTTTTCATCTTTTAAGTTTTTAATGTTCATTCAATAACGGTCTTTTTTAGCCTCCTAAATTTTTTGGGAGGCGCTAAAAAAACATTATTTTACCAAATGATATTACTTATATTACCCTCAACAACTTCTTTTTTAGTACTTATGTCGTCTAATTTTTCGTTTGTTGTCGGCAAATTAATTGGTGGATAATATTTTTCTTCTTGAGAAATAGCTTGTTTTTCTTGTTTTGTAGATTTATTTTGTTGGAATTTAGGTGATTTTGTAGTTTTAATTGGAAAGAAATAGACATAAAATATTGCGATAGCTAAACCTAAAACTATAGCAAAAAAAGTATTAATTATAATATTTGGTTTTACAGGGTAGGATGTCACAAGAGGTTGATCAATTACTGATATTGTGACGTCGTCTCCTCCTTTTTGGTAATTTGAATTCTGATTTATTAAAACTTGGTTAACTGCTAAGGCGATTTGTTGAGCTTGGTAAGTGTTTGGATGATATATTAATATTTCTATAATACCAGTATCACCTATACTTCTAGCTTCGATTGTCTTATTCCAAGTCTTTATTTGTTTTTTATAATTATACCCGAAGTATGATTTATCAATATTAAATCCAGTATTGCTGGCAAGATCAAAAAAAGATGATGAATGGATTACTTGGGAAAAAAGGTTGGTTAAATATTGATTTGACTTAGAAACAGTATAAGGATCAGCTCCACTAAGACTTTGTGAAATAAGTAGCCTTGAGGTAACTGAATATTTTAAAGGTTGAACAAAAGTAATAATTGTCATTATTAGTAAAGTGCTTACAATAATAGCAAATATAAGGGCTTTACGTTTTATTAAATTAATTAATAAAGTTTCCATTTCCATATTGTGTATAGATTAACTAATAGATTATTCTTAACAAATAATATTAACTAATTAAATAGAGTTTGTCAAGGGTTTGC
>CAYURA010000032.1:0-8346 GCA_964446775.1 uncultured Gammaproteobacteria bacterium
CTTTTTAGACATTTTGAATAAAAAACCCCCTCCTGACAAAAACAGAAAAATCTGTTTTGGCCGGGACGGGATTTTCATCTCGCGGTTCCACCCAGCTTTCCTCAAAAGAGGACGCTTCTTTTTATTTAGTCTTAGGCCAAGTAATTTAACTTAGCGATCTTAGGATCTTAGATTTGGTAATTCTAACAATCAACTATGATAGTAGTTTATCACTTTTTAATAATTTGTAAATAGATGATTGTAAATAGATTATTGTGAATAGTTAATATTCCCCTTTTGGGCAAATTATAATTTATAGCTTAAAGCAATAAACACTACTTTTTTAGCTCCAGCCATTTTGATTGTTTGGGCAGCTAAATTAATCAGCTTCTCATCAGGCAAATAGTCACTAATGATAATAACATTATTTTGTTTAATCTTTTCAGCTGACCATCTAAAAGTTCTATTTTTTCTTGTTTTAAACATTAAAGATCTTTTAGAGATTATAAAATCATTGTGATTATTGAAACCTTGGGCTAAGTATAGATTTTGATTATAACCTCGTTGACGTTCTTCTAAATTACTTAAAGGCCAGGGAATTATTAATTTAGGGTAATCATATGTTTCTGGCCAATTTTTCATTATTTTTTGGCACATTATCTTAGCTAAAATATAGCCAATGTTTTTTTGCCCGTTGTTTCTTAAGGCATTAAGACAACGTGACAATAATTTTTGCTCAGAGTTACCATAAACACAGATAGCATCAAAATAGGGGAGTTCTTTTTTTGCTCGGCAAAGACTGCAAATAAATCCTAAAGGCGTTTTCTTAGAACAAAGTGGACAGAATTGGGGAGCGGTTATTAATCTGAGACGGCAGCTAGGACAAAGTTCATGATTTAAGGCATTACAAATAATGCAGTGACGGGGAAAAAGTTGTTCAATTATTGAATTAATTGTTAGTTTAAGTTTCATAAATTTTTAGAATAATTTTATTAAAAAAAAGCGCTTTTTTGAGCGCCTTTTTAAGCTTAACTTTATTTTTTATTTAAGATTAATGGAATATATCCGACCAGTTGAATCGTCGGTAAAATATAGTTTATTCTGATCACTGCCGACCATGATATCGGTGATAGTGGTTGCATTATCAGGGATGGCAATTAGAGTTTTAGTGTTATTCTTAATATTTATTTTATAAAGTAGATCTTGAACGCCTTCAGCTAGCTCAGGGAACATCCCTGATCCTTCAGGGAGACTTCGGGGGACAGCGCAATAGACTTCATTATTAGTAGCGAAAGTACATTTACTGGCCCAAGTATCTAGGCCTAAATTATTACGATTACTGCCGATATCATCACCTTGAGCATTAACAATCCAAAGCCTGGGATTCATTCTATTATCACTGTTATAAACACTATAAAGGAGTCGATCACCTTCGGTTGACCATTTAGGTTCAAAACCGCGCCCATTAACAATTGTTGATTTGAAATTCTCATCATTTAGTCCCACAAAGAAAACTTCCTGACGATTGAAATCAACTCCACCAAGATACATGGCGGCTGCTTGATTGTTGGGGGACCAAATAGGGTAAACTTTATCAGCATTTTCGCCAATAGGGCTTAATGACTTAGCCTTAGAGCCGTCAGCATTAGCTACAATTAAATGGCGATTTTCAACATCATAAGCAATGCTCTTGGCACTTATTTGTTGACCATTAGGGGAGAAAGAAAAATCTTGCCAATGTTTTGGTAAAGTAACCTGTTTTTGTTTATTAAAATCATAGACAATTTTATTACCATCAGGATATTCTAAAATAGCCTTTTCACCATTACTGGCCCAAGTGACATTTTGGACTTTATGAAAAACAGTGTCACTAAGTGCCACTAAGTTGCCTTGAGCATCAAGGCGATAGAATTTGCCATCACTACGATTATAGTATCTTAAAACCCCATCACTACCCATGCTTGGCTTAAGAACTGGTCCTGAAGTGATACTACTTGCTTTAGTGAGACCACCTAGAGCGACATCACTGGGACCCCCATCTTGGTCGGCGATGTTTGGTAATAGGTCTTTGCGAGGCTTATCAATAATAATATCTCCACTGGGGTTTAATTGGCCGCCTGAACCCGTGATGTCAATAATGCCAGAACCATCTTCAGCTGGATAGAGACCACCGAAGTTACTTAGATCTTCAGGACTCCTAGATTCTTCTTTTTGACCAACACCAAAAAAAACATTTAGTATTAAATAAGTTATTAGAGCAACGATGCCGATAAAGATGATGATTAAAAAAATCTTTTTATATTTTCTTACAAAGCCCATATTTTTATTTTATTATTTTTATGCTATTATGACTCTAAGAGTTGTTAGGTCGTAATTTATTTCAGCTCTATTGATTATAGCTAATTTCCCTTGTCCCTTATCTCTAAATATTATATACTAGATTAAGAGAGAAGACAATTTTTTAATTTATATTTTTTGTTGCTAATTTTTTATTTATGGCTCTATTTTCTTCAAACAGCGATGATCTATTTCTTGGTATTGATATCGGTAACTCTGCTTTAAAAATGGTAGAACTCAAGAAAAAGGGTAAAAAAATATATCTCTCTAATTATGCTTTTAGTGAGAATGTTAGTGGTATCAACTTTACTAAAATAACAGATATAACTTATTTAGCTCAAGCAATTTTAAAAGTTAAGAGTGAGGCGGGAATTAAAGCTAGGAAGGTGACTGCTTCATTGCCAACTTTTTCTGTTTTTTCTTCGATTATAAATTTACCAATGACTGCTAAGAAGAATATGGAGAAAGCAGTGGCGGATGAAGCGACTAAAGTAATCCCTCTACCACTTGAAGAGATGATTCTTGATTGGAAATTAGTGCCTGAAAGGAAAGATGCGGAGAAAAGAGACGACATTAAAGTTTTTGTGACTGGCTCTCCTAAAAAATTGGTTAAACGTTATATCGATATTTTTCGCTCTTCTAAGTTATCTTTAGCTAGTTTAGAAACAGAAACTTTTTCCTTGGTTCGATCACTTTTAGCTAATGATCCGTCGACAGTAATGATTGTAGAGATTGGAGCTAATAGTAGTGACTTGTCTGTAGTGCAAGATAGTATTCCAGTTTTAAATCGTAGCTTAGAGGTTTGTGGTAGCACAATTACAGAAGCGTTAGCTGATAAATTAGGCTTAAACTTTAATCAGGCTGAGCAATTTAAATTGGATATGAGTGCTACTCTAAGTGATAATAGTACACAAGATTTGCCCCAATTAATAATTAAGACTTTAAGTCCAGTAATTCATGAGATTGAATATATGCGTGATTTTTTTGAGAAGAATAGTGACGGTGTTAAAATTGAGAAAATAGTTCTATCAGGTGGTGGGGCTATATTTTTAAATTTAGCAGATTATTTAGCTAAATATCTTAATTTACAGGTAATTGTCGGAGACCCATTTAGTCGGATTAATTATCCGTTGGAGTTAAAGCCCATTATTGATGAAGTGGGTTCTAAGTTAGCCGTTGCGGCTGGTTTAGCTTTAAGAGAAATTTCATAATATTAGCAATGTGTTTAATTTGAAATTACAAAAAAATAAAGAGAAGGGAAAATCTGCCTACAATTCTCAGAACCCCAAAATTTTAGAAGTGGATTTGATTAGGGGTGAAATGCCGGTAAGTTTTGACTTAAAGAGACATGCGGGAACTCTAATTTTAGCAATATTAATTGCAGCTATATTTGTAGCAGAGATCTATTATGGTTTGAATTGGTGGTCTGAATACGAGAATAAGCGTTTAGACAAATCACAACAAAGATTTATGGCCATTTCTGAAGAAATCAAACAAATGAATGATCAATCTAAGCAAATAAATGATTTTAAAGAAAGGGTCGGTTTAGCTGATTCCTTGCTTAGTAATCATATATATTGGACCAATTTTTTTAATTGGTTAGAAAGTAATACCCTCAGCTCAGTTAACTACCAAGGGTTTAGTGGCAGCATTGACGGTGAATATGAGTTAGAGGCAATGACAAAAGCCTTTCGAGATATTAGTTGGCAGAGTAGAGTTTTCTTAGCTGATCCCCAGGTGATAGCTGTCAGTATTGACAGCGCTAGTGATAGTGGTGGCCCTGAAGAAGAAGCTGACGATGGTGATAATAATGATCAGGATCTTGGAGATATTTCTTTTTCAGTTAGCCTAAAGGTTACTCCAGAAATATTTAAAGTTGATTCTTTAAATAAATAATTTATTTATGTCTAAGCTTAAGACTAAAGAAAAAAAATCTAATGATAAAATAATTATCTTTTTAAATGATAATTTTAATTTGGTAATTATCTTTATTTTAATAGTTTTTTTGACTCTAGCTTACATGCTCATAATCAAGCCGAAATATGAGACAACTTTAATAGGAATTAAGGATAATATTAATCAACAAGAGCTTTTTTATGCCTCACAGAAACAACGTTTAGTAGACTTGCAAACAGTGGCTAGCCTTTATACCGACTTAGAAGAGGACGACATTTTGAAAGTTCAATCGATCTTGCCAGCAGAATATGCTAAAGAAAAACTTTTTGGTCAATTAGAAGATATTATTACCCAACAGGGAGTTGTCCTATCATCAATAGATCTTTCTAAAGACTCAGAGTCAGATAAGCCTAAAAATCCAGTTGATAATCAAAAGGAAATTGGACTTAAAATCCCTAGTGGTGATAAGGTGGGGATCATTGAAGTGGAGATACAGATAGAGGCGATTGATTATGCAACTTTAAAGAATCTTTTACCATTGCTTGAGAGCCATGTTCAGTTATTAGATATTAGTTCAATTGATTTTGATTCAGAAGGAGAAAGCGTTAGCTTGTCACTCCGTACTTATTATTATAAATAAATTATGTCAATTAGACGAAGATCCAGTGTTTATTTATTCTTAGCCATTTTAATTATAGTGGGGATTTTCATTTTTATTTTCCGTCAGACTTCATTAAGTTATTTAAGTCATAAAGTTTTTGGTGAGGGGAATGGTTTTAACGAAATGCCAGTTAAAGCTTCTAAAAATGCTAGTCTAGATTTAGATCTATTGGAAAAAAAAGAATTCCAAGTTCTGAATAATCAGGTTAATTATTTTGATTTTGATGTTGTTGGGAAGCCAGTTGCTCAGAATTCTTTGAGTGCCAATTTACCTAAATGGCCTAAAGTGTATCGGGGTAATTTTAATCCTTTTATAAAAGTTCCAATAAAAGAGATAGAGACTAATATTGTGGTTGAACAATAAACAGCTATGGATAATTATCAAGCTTTATTAGAACAATTAGTGGATAAAGGCTGGCTTGAAGCTGATAAGATAGCTAGTATTTTAAGTGAAGCACAAGCAGCCAATATGGAGCTGCCCGCTTTTTTATTGGAGAAAAATATTGTTTCTGAAGAGCGTTTAGCTGAAGCTAAATCAATTATCTATAATTTACCCTATCACCTTCATAGTGATGAAGCCGTCACTGAAAAAGCTTTAAATTTTCTGCCAGAGGGAATTGCCCGTACCTACAACATGGTTTGCTTTGAGTGGGAGGGAGAAGATTTAAAAATTGGTTTAGTAGAGCCTAATTTGAAGGCCATGGAAGCAGTTAATTTTTTAGCTTTAGATGACAAATTAAAAGTTAGCTATTATCTCATTTCTCGTAATTCCTGGCAACGGATATTTAAGCAGTATCAAAAGATGGAAGAAGAGGTCTCTAGTGCTTTAGAGATAAAAGCTCAAGAAGATAATGATGATCTAGATATTTTAAAAACTGATGAAGAAACGATTAATAATGATGAGAATATTAATAGTGCTCCAGTCTCTAGGATTGTGTCCGTTATTATTCGCCACGCAGTTGATGCCCGGGCGAGTGATATTCATATTGAGCCATATGATAAAGAGAGTCGGGTGAGGTATCGTATTGATGGTATTTTACATACATCACTAACTCTGCCCAAGAGCATTCATAATTCCATTATTGCTCGTATTAAAGTAATGGCGAAGTTGAAATTAGATGAAACTCGGATTCCGCAAGATGGTCGAATTAGATTGTCGATTAATAAGCGATCGATTGATTTCCGTATTTCAACTTTGCCCTTAGCTAGTCAAGAGAAAGTAGTTATGCGTATTTTAGATACGGCCAAAGGGGCTCCAGCGCTAGCTGACTTAGGCTTTAATTCTAATTCCTTAAAGGTTTTAAATGAGGCAACTAAAAAGACTAGTGGGATTATTCTAGTGACTGGTCCTACTGGTTCTGGTAAGACGACAACTCTCTATTCACTATTAGATATTTTAAATAAAGAGGGGGTAAACATTTCCACCTTAGAAGATCCGATTGAGTATGAAATGAAGGGAATTAATCAGTCACAAGTTCGACCTAAAGTGGGCTTTACTTTCGCCACTGGCTTGAGATCACTCTTGCGCCAGGATCCTAATATCATTATGGTGGGTGAAATTCGAGATGAAGAAACAGCTGAATTATCTATTCATGCGTCATTAACTGGACACTTAGTTATTTCCACCCTGCATACCAATGATGCTTTGGGGGCCATTTTTCGCCTATTAGACATGAAAATTGAGCGCTTCCTGTTAGCTTCAACTTTGCACACGGTTGTGGCCCAGCGTTTAGCTAGAAAGTTATGTAATCGTTGCAAAGAAGAGATCAAATTACCTGAAAAAGAGTTGCAAGATATGATTGATAATTTAAAAACAGTATCGCAGACAATCTTAAAGAAAGAATTACCTGATTTATCTAGTATCGATAATTTAAGTGAGCAAAAATTCTATAAAGCTGTTGGTTGTAACCACTGTGAGAAAACTGGTTATACTGGTCGGGTAGCTATTTCTGAGGTAATTGAGATTAATGAAACTTTAAAAGAAATGGTAAACAGTGGTGATAAGAATTTTAATATTGAGGCTGTGATGAAAAGTCAAGATTTCATTTCTATCCTCCAAGATGGTATAGTAAAAGTAGCTCAAGGCTTGACTACTATGGAAGAAATTCTAAGAGTAATCGAAAGTTAATTCAATCTTATATGCCTATTTATAAATACAAGGCCAGAAATAATAATACTGGTCGAAAAAAATCAGGACTACTAGTTGGTTTAAATGAGACAGAAATTACTAATCGTTTACGACGATTAAACTTAACACTCGACTCTCTTTTAGATGTGAGTAATAGTTTTGAAGCGAAATTAAATTTTTTTCTTAACCCAATTAAAGTAAAAGACCTAGTTATTTTTTCACGTCAGTTCGCTGTTATGATTTCAGCTAATATGCCAGTGGTGGAATCATTAATCATCTTAATCGATCAAACAAATAATGTTACTTTAAAAAAGCTAGTAGCTGATTTGGCCTATGACGTAGACAGCGGGTCATTATTATCAGATGCTTTTGCGAGAAGGCCTAAAGTTTTCTCAGAGTTTTTTGTAAACATTATTAAAAGTGGTGAAACATCGGGTAAATTAGATGAAGTCTTGACCTATTTAGCTGATGAGATGGAGAAGAGCTACGATATGAGCTCTAAAATAAAAGGAGCCATGATTTATCCAACTTTTATTCTAGTGGGTTTAACTGGCGTTGGTGTAGTCTTAATGATTTATGTTATTCCAAATTTAACTGAGGTGATGGTCGAAACAGGAATGGAATTGCCTTTATCAACGAGGATTATTATTGCGGTCTCTAATTTCATGAAAAATTATATTTTGTTGATCATATTAGCTCTAGTGGCTTTAGTCTTTGCCATACGTCATTACATCAATACTAAAACAGGGAGATACCAGTTAGATTATCTAAAATTAAAAATGCCAGTTTTTGGTAAATTATTTAAGTATATCTATCTCATGCGCTTTACTAGATCTCTATCAACTTTATTAAAAGGTGGAGTAAATATAAGTCGCTCTTTAGAGATCACCTCAAAGGTGGTAGGCAATGTTATTTATCGTGATTTGATTATCGAAACTTTAGATGCTATTAATGATGGTGGCCCAATTTCTAGTGTGATGGAAGCGAGCCCTGATGTGCCTAAAATGGTACCTCAGATGATAAGCATTGGTGAACGGACGGGTAAGCTGGATTCAGTGCTTGATAAAGTAACTGAGTTCTATGGCCGTGAATCAGACGCAATGTTAGCTAATCTTAGCGCTCTGATGGAACCACTGATTATGGTAGTTATGGGTGTGGGGGTTGGTATTGTGGTAGCGGCAGTGCTAATGCCGATGTATAATATGGCTAGCCAATTCTAGATTGATTAATAAGGATTAAAAATAATTAATCATCTTTTTTTCATCCGTCTTTAATAATCGGTATTAAATATGGAAATCAATCTAAAAGAACTTAAATAATATGAAAAATAGATCAAAGGGTTTTAC
>CAYURA010000033.1:0-8074 GCA_964446775.1 uncultured Gammaproteobacteria bacterium
CGTGATGCTAAGCGTATTTCTGATGTTCGCCAGATTCAAACTGCTTTAGAGATGTTCTATAGTGCTAATAATAAATATCCAACGTCTACTACCCCAGGTCTAGCGGCATTAGTTAGTGATGGACTATTAACAGCAATCCCAAAGGCACCTGTTCCAGCTGATGGAACTTGTACGTCTGTTAATAACCCTTATACCTATGTTATGACTGGTACTTCGGGAGGGGCTGATAATGCATATACCTTGACATATTGCTTAGGCTCCGGAACTGGTGGCTTGGTAGCTGGACCTCAGACAGCAACACCAGCTGGTATTGGCACCTTGCAGTAATAGTCAGAAATCTTATTTAGTTCTTGTTTAAATACATTAAAAACACTCGTTTCATTAACGAGTGTTTTTGTATTTCTTAGCTTGTGGTATAATAATAATATGCATTTAGAATTAAAAGATAATATTAACGTTAGTGAGTGGGAAGCTTTTTTGGCTAGCTCACCTTATGGCGCCGAACTGCTAGCTTCTCCTGTTTGGTCTCGAGTTTTGGTCTCCGAAAAAAAGGAGGCGAAACTTTTAGCTTGGAAAAACCATGATGAAATCGTGGCTCTGGCACAAATAGTTGAGGAAAAGAATATCTTTGGTGTTTTTTGGTATCTTCCTCGTGGTCCAGTATTTAAAACTGATTTAGATTTTAAAACAGCTTGGCCTTTGATTTTAGCAGATTTGAAGCGTTTAGCTATAGATCGTGGCGTGGTGGCAATTAGGTTTGAGCCAAGCAATGTTTCAGCTGAAGAGGATTTTCTTTCTAA
This sequence comes from uncultured Gammaproteobacteria bacterium, assembly GCA_964446775.1. Lineage (GTDB taxonomy): Bacteria > Patescibacteriota > Patescibacteriia > Patescibacteriales > UBA12465. The sequence continues at coordinate 801 of CAYURA010000033.1, forward strand.
AAGCATTAATAGTATTCAACCCCAAAAAACTTTGATGCTTGATTTAAGTATCGAACTTAATGAGATATTAACCGCGATGCAGCCTAAAACTCGCTATAATATCCGTTTAGCTAAGAAGCGAGGAGTGCTGATTGAGCCAGGAAACTTAGCAGATTTAAATCTTTTCTATCGTCTATTAAAAATCACTACTAAACGAGATCGTTTTCGTGGTCATTCTTTAGATCATTATCAAAAAATGGTTTTGGTCGCTAAGCCGGAAATAGAGTTATACTTAGCTAAGAAAGATGGGCTTGTGTTAGCAGCCGGCATATTCTCTTTCTATCATGGTCGGGCCACCTATCTTCACGGGGCTTCAGCTAATATCGGTAGGGAACATATGGCGCCTCATTTATTACAGTGGCGAATGATTCAGAGAGCGAAAGATCTTAATTGCCATTATTATGATTTCTATGGAGTTGATGAACAGAAATGGCCTGGGGTAACAAGATTTAAAAAAGGTTTTGGCGGCTTAGATATAAAATATCCAGGGACTTTTTTACAGATTATTGACCCCTATCGCTACTACTTCTATTACTCAGCCACTTCATTACGGAGATTATTAGGTATTTAATATGAAAGAAATAAATGAAGTACAGATTCTTAATTTAACTAGCAGGAAAATAGTGATTAAAGACTTAAAGCTTGTTTCTTTGGCAATAATGAAGCACCTATCCCTATCAGGTGAACTATCGCTTGTCTTAGCAGCTGATGCTAAATTGAGATCTCTAAATCGAGATTATCGGGGACAAGATAGGGTAACTGATGTTTTAACTTTTCCTGCTTTAAAAAATATTCCTAATATTTTAGGTGAGATTTTTATTAACCTAGCAGATTGTGAAAGAAGTTATAAATATCGGGAAGTTTTTGATTTTAAACCTAGTCGCAATTATTTAATTTTTTTTCTTTTAATCCATGGCCTATTACACTTAGCGGGCTATAGTGATGAACGAGAAAAAGACCGATTAGAAATAGTGGCTTTAGGCAAGAAGTTATTGGAAAAATTAATTAAAGAACAGATAATAAGTGTGTGATCTAACTATGAAACATTCTTGGCAATTACATTTAACTATTATCTTAAGCTTGGGCATTGTTTCTCTATTTGTTTTGACCTTTGCCTCGGCTAATGAGAATCATAATATTAGGGGTTTAGCTAGCTCATCGCTTGGTTATATTAGCTTTAATTGTTTAGATGATGATTTTTTTGGCCGCTTTACCCACTCTTTTGAATTCTATTTTAATGTTCCTCCGTGTTCAGTTTCTCAACATGGTGTTCATTTAGATGAGAATAATCGTTTGTCTGGTACTGCTTGGAGTCCTTCTATCGGCTACCTTGACTTTGGCTCAACTAGTACGCCTTCAGCCCCTAACTATAATTTTAATGAAAATTGTTTAAACAATACTTGCACTAACGCCAATAATTGTATTGCTTGCTATAATTATAATGATGAAAGGATTTATGGCTGGGCCTATTTGATCAAAGATGATGAATGGATCCCCCTAGATAGCTATGAGCCACCACTGCAAATGTCTAATTATCTGGCTCCCCAACCAGGGGTTTTTAGGAATCATATTAATAGCCCCTCTCTTGGTCCAATTAGTTTTAATTGTTTAAGTGAAGGGACTTGTGCAATAGATAACTATAAGGTCCACCTGTGGAAATTAGCCCTGCAGTCTATGTCAGCCCCGAATCTGAGCTATAGTCAGGCTTGTCAAAATAGTGGCAGTGCTAACCGAGTAACTTTTAAATGGCAATTAAAAAGTGGGGTCCAAACAGCATTTAGGATCATAGTAAATACAGTAAATAGTACCTCTAGCCCAGTCTTTGATACTGGAAAAGTAGAGGGGAGCAATAGGGCGGCTAAACAGTTAGTTTGTCCTGGTGCTTTTTGTCTTAGACCTAATCTATCAACTTGGACGCCAGAGTATAATACCAGCTACTACTGGTGGTTACAACTTTGGGATGAAGATGGAAATCCAACAGACTGGTTTCAGTTTGATGAGCGAAGCATGGGAGTGGTGACTGATAACATAGATTATAATTTCAGTTATAATAGTGATGACTATTATTTAACCTTCACCACCTATCGTCATAAATTTCCTAATCCTTTCTATACCTATGATCCACCAGATATTCTGGTTGGTACTACTACCCAATTTATGAGTGATTCAAGCTTTTTCACTGACGCTAATCCTAGCAGCAATCCTCAAACTTGTGTTGATGGTAATTGTGATTTCTTATGGTCAACTAGTCTGCCTGAAGAAGCAATTATTATGAGCACTAGTAGCGCGAATACAGATATTATTTTCAAAAATATCTATCCGCAAACTGTTAGTTTGAAAGTTACTGATGGGGAAGGCTATTATTGTAGTTATAGTGGTCCAGTGCTAAGTGATATTAATTTCCAATTACCTCTCTGGAAAGAGGTAAAGGGTAAATAATTTAAATTATTTCCATGCTTAAGCAAATATTCACCAGAAAAAAATTATCAGGCTTTAGTCTTTTAGAGATTATGGCTGTGGTGGCGATTGTAGCGATTGCCTTAGTGGGAACGACTAAATTAGTGGTTCAAAGTTTAAGAGCTCAACAGGTTAATCGGAGCACTATTATCGCTTATCAACTAGCTCAAGAAGGAGTCGAATTAGTCCGCTATATTCGTGATACTAATTGGTTACAGGCAAGAGATTGGGACGAGGGGATGGAACTTGGAGAATATTGTCTTGACTATTTAAGCCCAGAATTAATTTTAGCGGCTGACTTAAATGACTGCCAATTATATTTAAACAATGATAATCACTACTATCATCCAAGAAATAGTCCTGAATTAGATGAGGAAACAATTTTTAAGCGTAAAATTGAGATTTTGTCTTTACCTTATAGCGCGCCTTCTTTAGGGGTGAGGGTAAGTATATCTTGGTTTGAAGGTGGGATGGATAATAATTATATTTTAGAAACAGAATTGTTTGATTGGAAATAGTATTATGAAAAATAATGAATTAAAACCAGCCTTTAGTTTAATTGAATTGATTGTTAGTATGAGTATTATAGTCATGCTTACAGTTCTGTTTTTAGCTAATTATCGTGATTCTAATAAACGGACGGATTTGGTAATGACCGCTCAAGTTATGGTTACTGATATTCGTTATGCTCAATCAAATACTTTGGGCTTAATTAGTTATGGCGATACTTTTCCGCCTGGAGGTTGGGGCCTTTATGTTTCTAGTGAAGAATCCTTAAATAATCGCTATACTATTTTTGCTGACCTTAATGATAATAAATTATATAACTTAGGAGAGGCGGATGAAAGTAATGGTGGACGAACTATTTTTTTTCCAAAAAATATTCAGATTAAAGAAATAAATATTGAGGGTGGCAATGTTGGAGACGTTAGCTCGGCTGATATAACTTTTTTGCCACCTGACCCAACGACAAGAATTAGGGTCAATGGATCTGAAGTAGTGATTGCTCATATTGTTTTAGAAAATATCGCCAGTGGGGAGATTAGGACGGTTTATGTTAACTTTTTAGGTTTAATTGAAGTTGAAGAGTAATATGTCAAACAGAAAATTGATAAAAACTAAATTAACAGGGTTTTCTTTAATGGAGGTAATAGTTTCAACGGCTATTTTTGTGATAGTTATATTGTCTATGACGGGCATTTTTAAAATGGTAGTTGATGCACAGCGTCAAGCAATTGCTTCGCAAAATGTAGAGGAAAGCTTAAGATATTTTTTGGAAGTTATTTCTAAGGAAATTAGAATGGCCCAAAAGAATGGCGGGCAATGCCCTCATATTTCACATAGCTCAATCTTTGGATTAGCTTCAAATGAACTAGGTGACATCCTATATCTAAGAAATTATCATGATGATTGTATTAGCTATAGTTTAGTTAATGATAATGGGGTTAATCGTTTTTCAGTTAGCAAAAGTAGTTTAACTGGCATGGCTTTTACTACCTGGTTATCACCTAGGAGGGTTAATATTAGTGAGTTACATTTCACGGTACATGAGGAGGCCGATGGACAAGCTTATGTGACGATTAATTTAAGTGCAAATTATGTTGGTAAAGAAGCTGGCCGCTCAAAAATGAGAGTGCAGACTAGCATTAGCTCACGTCATTATCGCCCCTAAATCAATTAAAAAAAGATAATTAAAGAGGTCTCATAGTTACTGAGATTAAGTCAGGTCTAATATAAATTATGTCAAGAGGAAAGATTAAATTGAATAAAAATGCAGATCTTAAAGTTAGTGCTAATAAAGCTGGTAGTGCTATTATTTTAGTTTTATTTATCCTTTCAACGGTAATGATTATTATTTTTGCTAGCTCTTCGGTAGTTATATCTGGTCTTAAAATGGGTCGCATCCAATCAGACTCAACCCATGCCTATTATGCGGCTGAGTCAGGAGCGGAAAAGCTTTTATACTCTTTTAGAAAGAGAGGCTTTCTTGAAGAGATTATAACAAAGACGCCTCCAGTTGTAGTTATCGCTTATGAAAGAGATACCCCTTATTATTCTCCTTGGTCCTATGAAGTTGAATATAATTCATATTCGCCGTTAATTTTTACTAGCATTGGAAGTTATGCTAAAACACGCCGCAGTGTAGAGATTACTTTCTATTAGCAAGGAACTTCTTTTTACTTTAATTAATTTATCATTGATATCACTTATTCTTAGCTAATTATGTCTTTTCAAGATTAAATAAAAATGATATAGTTTAATTATAATCAGGCTGACTCAAAAGATTACTTTAATATCTTTTATACTATTATTTTTCTAGTCTAAATTATTTTTTTAGCTTGTGTCCACAAAAAATATACATCATCGAAAATATAGACAACTGAGTCTCTTAGCTCAGTTAATTTTTGTTTTTTGCTTAGGTATTTTTTTGCCGTTTAATATAGCACAAGGAGCATTGCTTAATAATTATTCAAAAGGCTTAGTTTCTACCCTACAAGCCACAGAGTGGAACCAATTAGTACAAGATTTTGTTAAAAAAAATGATGGCGGTGATACTCTCTATGGAAACTATCAATTAATCGGTACTCAAGCGGCTGGCACTTATGCTTTAAATATTACTGGTGAGTTAATAGTTGATCCTAAAATTAGCAGTGATTATTTAGCTGGTAGCCTATCAGCTGCTAATGTTTCTTCTGGAATATTTGGAAGTTTAGTTGGTTATGGTAATTTTTCTTTCCCAGCAAATTTAGGCATTGGTATTGGTACTAGCACCCCAGCTTCAGTGTTAAGTATCGCAAATAATGCTTGGATTTCTGCACTGAATAGTTCTGGCAATGCTTTTGTGAATTTGTTTAAGCTTAATGCTAATAATCAGATAGAGATGGGAGCTCCACTTAACGTTAGCAATTTCCAATTTGCTCCTGATAGTGGTTTTAACACTTTTGTAGATATGCCAGTTACTAATGCCTCGCCATTAGATTCAATTCAGGGTTATGTGATGAAAATAGATGGTGATAATATTCTATCTGTCTTTTCTCAAGCTGATGGGCTGGGAGGGATAAAGAATAGGCGGGTGGGAATTAATACTTCAACACCATTATTTGATTTGGATGTAAATGGTACGATTAATGCATCTGATTTCTATCAAAATGGATTACCTCTATCAGGGAGTAAGTGGTTAAGTGAGGGAGATGATATCTATTATAATGCTGGGGCAGTCGGTATCGGCACTAATTCTTTAATTGGTTCTAAGTTTAAGATTATGCTAAATAATGGCTCAATTTCGGATGATTATCATGATCAAACAAAAATTGCTAGTTTAGTAGACGCCAGTATTAGTGGAGGACAATTGCAGATAGATGAATTATTTGTCTGTGGAGCCTCGATCACTGGCTCTGATGGACTGACCTACGGCACGGTATTGGCTAATGATTCTAACTGTTGGCTAGACCGTAACTTAGGAGCCACTAGAGTAGCGACCGCCGCTAATGACTCACAATCTTACGGAGACTACTTTCAATGGGGTCGGGCAGCTGATGGTCATCAATTAGCCAATAGTGGCACGACGAATACTCTTAGTCCAACTGACAAAGTTAGCTCTCCTAACACTGATAAATTTATTAAAACTTCAAGTAACCCCTATGATTGGCGAGTACCGCAAAATAATAATCTTTGGCAAGGGGTAAATGGGATAAATAATCCCTGTCCCACTGGTTTCCGCCCACCAACTAACGCTGAGTGGCAAACATTAGTCTCAGCCGAAAATATCACTAATAGCGCTACCGCCTATGCTTCCAGCCTGAAACTTCCTTCAGCCGGCTACCGCTCTTACAGTTCCGCTAGTATTACCAATCAAGGCAGCAACGGTTTCTATTGGTCTTCTAGCCCTATTGGCATTAACGCCTACAGACTATACTTCAATTCTACGAATGTCTACCCTACTCTCTCTAACTACCGGGCCACCGGTTTCTCGCTTCGCTGCTTCAAGGATTAAAATTTAACAATTTAACAATTTGACTATTGCTTCTGACCGTTTCTCGGTCAGAAGTACAGCTAAATAAATAATATGGGTCTCTATTATAATTTGCCAGTCTATAAAGCGAGCTATAAATTGATGGATCAGCTCTTTATCAGTTCTAGTAAATTTTCTCGAGAATATAGATATACGGTTGGTCAGGAACTTAAAACTGAAAGCTATAATTTAATTAAGAATATCTATCGAGCTAATCGGGCAGCTGATAAGACGGGGTATATTGCTCAGGCGAGAGAAAATGTGGAGTTAATTAGACTATTACTTCGCCTCATGCAAGATTTTAATCAATTAAGTTTGAAAATATTTGTGGAGATTAACCGAATCTTGGAAAATGTTTCTAAGCAATTAACAGCTTGGGAAAAATATTGTCAGACTAAGTTGATTCTAGTTAATAGTTCTTAAGATATTAAAAACATTAATTCGCCAGAATCGTCTATCAGCCAAGGCATAGACGAGTGTGCCCAGCAAATCCAATAAGCCTCTTATTTAAAAGTAAGGAATTTTGTCCAGCCATGGGCATATTGCTCGGTTCTATTTAAAAAACCGGGTGATAAATTAAGTGCTTATTATCGCGCTAGCCGGCAACCGCAATTACAATTCCGCTAGTATTAACAATCAAGGCAGCAACGGTAACTATTGGTCTTCTAGCCCTAATGGCATTAACGCCTACAAACTATACTTCAATTCTACGAATGTCTACCCTACTAACTCTAACAACCGGGCCAACGGTTTCTCGCTTCGCTGC
>CAYURA010000034.1:0-7855 GCA_964446775.1 uncultured Gammaproteobacteria bacterium
TGATGAGCTTAAATATTATTAATTTAATTTATCAATTTTAAAGGCAAGTTGATACTTGCTTTTTTTTAATAGATTAACTATAATGCTTTTGATTATAGTTAGCCATTTTATTATGTTTCAAATTAGTTCTAAAACTGATTATGGGTTGTTAATCATGATTACTTTAGCTAAGAATCCTAATGATATTAAACCTTTAACTCCATTGGCCAAAAATCTTGGTGTCTCGTCTTCATATTTATCACAAATAGCCAATTCTTTAGCTAAGGCTGGATTAATTAAAAGTCGAGAAGGTACTAAAGGTGGTTATTTTTTAGCTCGAGCCGCTAGAGATATTAATGCTTTAGAAATACTAGAGGCGTTATCAGGAAAGATGAAAGTCCGTTGCGCTCATTCAAGAGGGTCTATTTGTCCTCATTTTAAAAAATGTAGCCTTAAAAGTGCTTGGCCTTTACTTTTAGATGATGTAAAAATAAGTCTGGAAAAAAGAGATTTAGCTTCACTGATTATAAAATAAAAATATGAAAATTTTAGAAGTAAAAAACCTAAAGGTTAAAGCGGGCGAAAAACTTATTTTAAACGACATTAGTTTTGATATTAATCGAGGAGAAAGTGTCGTTATCATGGGTCCCAATGGATCTGGTAAGAGTACTCTAGCAAATGTTTTAATGGGACATCCCTCCTATCAAGTTATTTCTGGAGAGATTATTTTTAAAAATAAAAATATTATTAATTTAAAACCTGAAGAACGAGCAGCTTTGGGGATCTTTTTAGCATTTCAAGAGCCTAGAGAGATAACAGGCTTAGAACTATTTCCATTCCTTTTCGATGTTACTAAATCGTTAGCAAGAAATAGAGGGCAGAAGCCTGAGAGTGTTTTTGCTTTTAAAGTCCGCTTAGATGATGAGCTAGAAAAGTTAAATATTAGTGAAGACTGGTCTGATCGTCAAGTAAATCAAGATTTTTCTGGAGGTGAAAAGAAAAAATCAGAGCTTTTACAATTGGCACTGAATAACCCTGATTTTGCTATTTTTGATGAGATTGATTCCGGTCTAGATGTCGACGCTCTAGCAGATGCTGGTGAGGCCATACAAAGATTTAAAAAACAAAACAAAACAATTTTAGCTGTTACACATTATCAAAGGGTTTTAAAATACATTGAGCCTGATTCAGTCATAGTTATGGCAAAAGGTAAAATTGTGAGCCAAGGAGGAGCAGAGTTAGCCGCTCAATTAGAAAGGGATGGTTTTAGTTTATATAATGAATTATGAGTAGAGGCATACAGACCCACGATTCAATGTGGAATCAATACAATCAGTCTGACTACATGAAAAACTCTCGTCAAGGACTAGATGAAGAGCTTATCCGTTTTATTTCTTCAGAAAAAGGTGAGCCAGAATGGGCCTTAGAAAAGCGTCTTGAATCTTTTAGAATATATCAAGCTAAAGCCATGCCTACTTGGGGTCCTAATTTGAAAGATTTAAATCTTGAGGCCATAACCTATTATGCCCGTGCAAGTGAACAATCTGCTGAGACCTGGGATGATGTTCCAGCAGATATTAAGAGCACTTTTGAACGCTTAGGCATACCAAAGGCTGAACAAGAAGTTTTGGCTGGAGTTGGAGCGCAGTATGAATCAACGGTTATCTATCACAGCTTAAAAAAACAGTACAAGAAGTTAGGAGTTATTTTTGAAGATTTAGATTTAGCATTACAGAAATATCCTGAGCTAGTCAAGCCTTATTTTATGAAATTAATGCCACCTGATTTACATAAATTTGCCGCTTTACATGGAGCTGTTTGGAGCGGTGGCACTTTCCTTTATATCCCCAAAGGGGTTAAATTAAAAGAACCACTTCAAGCCTATTTCCGCATGAATGCCAAAGGGATGGGACAGTTTGAACACACCTTGATTATTATTGAAGCAGGCGCTGAAGCACATTATATTGAGGGATGTAGTGCTCCAAGTTATGGAGTTGACTCACTCCATGCAGGAGGGGTTGAGATTTATGTTAAAGACGAGGCTCGTTTTAGATATAGCAGTGTTGAGAGTTGGAGTAAAGATACATATAACTTAAATACTAAAAGAGCTGTTGTAGAAAAAAATGCCCATATGGAATGGGTTGGTGGCAATTTTGGAAGTTGTATAACTATGCTCTATCCCTGTTCCATTTTAGTTGGTGAAGGTGCTACTGCTGACCATTTAGGCCTAGCTTTTGCTAATAAAGGACAGATTCAAGATACTGGCGCTAAAGTTATTCATGCCGCGAAAAATACAAGCAGCAGTATAATTATGAAGAGTATTAGTAAAAATGGTGGTAAAGCTCTATACCGAGGACTGGTGGAAATCAAAGCAGGCGCTAGTAATGCGGCCGTTTCAGTCAAATGTGATGCACTTTTATTAGATGATAAATCTGTATCTGACACCTTGCCAGTTATGAAGATAAATAATCATACGGCTGAGATTGCTCACGAGGCTACTGCGGGGAAGATAAATGCCGAAGATCTCTTTTATTTACAGAGTCGAGGTTTAAAGGAGGACGAGGCTGCAGCAATGATTGTAAATGGTTTTATTGAGCCAATTACGAAAGAGCTGCCACTTGAGTATTCTGTAGAAATGAATAGGATGGTAGAGTTAGAAATGGAAGGTAGCGTTGGATGAGACATTATGAAAAAAAACTTATTAAATTTAAATACTAATAATAAAGAAAAATATCTTTTAAAAGATGGCGAGTTTTTTATTGAGCGAGCCAGTCAACAAGATTTTTTATTTGAAAAAAATTTTCTTTTAGAATCTGGTGTTAAAGCTAATTACTTATTAATTGTTGATAAAGAGATAGATGAGCCGATGTCAAGAGACTGGATTTTAAATGATCACTCGCAACTTAAGTCATATCGCTTATTCCTTAAAGGTCGAAATAGCCATAAATTGGCTTTTCGACATAATATTAATGAAGCGGCTAGAATTGATAGCCGCTCATTAGTTTTAGCCATAAATGAAGAAAAGCTGAGCTTGGAATCTATTTATAATTTTTCTGGTTATTCTAGTTTTGGAAGGGTTAAAGTTGATGCTTTACTCGCTGGTAAAGCAGAGTTAAAATTTCATTCAGATATCAATGTGTTACCCTCAGCGCAAAAAAGTGATACCAGAATAGATATGACTTTAAAACTAGAAAACGATGGAGTTAGAGGTGAAATAATACCTGGCTTAAATATTGCTGCTAATGATGTAAAAGCTGGGCATAGTGCTGGTACTTTTAGATTGAAAACCGAGGATTTATTTTACTTAAGGAGCCGAGGCTTAAATAAAGTAGAAATAAGAGATTTGTTTGTTTCTTATTTAAGTAAATCATTTGTCGCTGGCATAAAGGATAATAAGCTCAAAGAAGAGTTAATTCAACTAATTTATAATAGTTTATAATATGAAAGACTATCGTTTAGATTTTCCCTTGCTTAGTCGTAAGTATAGGAATAATAATTTAATATACTTTGATAATGCCGCTACTAGCCCTAAGCTACAGCTGGTTATTGATTCGGTGACGGATTTTTATAAACAACATAATGCAAATATTCATCGTGGTCCAAATTTCCTTACTCAAGAAGCGACCGACTTGTATGAAGAAGCAAGAAAGATAGTGGCTAATTTTATTAACGCTAATACTGAAGAGATTATCTTTACCAGTAGCGCTACTGCTAGTCTCAACCTTATTTCTCGTTCTTGGGGTGAGAGTAATTTAAAAATGGGGGACATAGTGGTTTTAAGTAGAGCTGAACATCACGCTAATATTGTGCCTTGGCTACTATTAAAAGATAAAATTGGTATTGAGATCCAATATATTGATTTAAATGATGATGGTTCTTTAAGTAGAGATTCGATGTATACAATTTTAGCACAACCTCGAGTTAAGTTGCTATCTCTAACCCAAACATCAAATGTCTTAGGAATTTATTATGATTTAAAGGAAGTAATTAAGATGGCAAATGATAAAGGTGTGGTAACGATCGTTGATGCTGCTCAGAGCATTGCTCATCATGAGCTTAATGTAAAGGAATTGGGAGCTGATTTCTTAGTATTTTCTGGTCATAAATTATTCGCTCCTTCTGGCGTTGGTGTTCTTTATGGACGACAGAAAATGCTTGGGCAAATACCAGCTTTTTTTGGTGGGGGCAGCATGATTAGTTCGGTCAGTGAGCAATCCTATCAAGTAGCTGAAATTCCGTATAAATTTGAAGCTGGTACGCCAAACATTGAAGGAGTTATTGCTCTCGGGGTAGCTTGTAGGTATTTACAGCAGCTAGGTTGGGAAACAATAAATAAAAGGGAAAAAGGATTAGTTGATTATTTTTTGAAAAAAATAATTGATTATCCAGAATTACAATTATTAGGCGCTAATTCTAATCGTGTCTCCTTATTCTCTTTTAATACTTTTAAACTCCATCCTCATGATTTGGCTGATCTATTAGGTGAAGAGGGAATTATTGTCCGTGCTGGACACCATTGTGCTGAGCCACTTCACCGCTATTTAAAAGTAAAAGCTAGTTTGCGTCTTAGTTTAGCTTTTTATAATACTAATGAAGAGATAGATAAATTTTTTGATAAGTTTAGACAACTCGAGGAAAAATTAAGCTGTTAATATTATGGATATCTATGCTCAAAATATTTTAGATCATTATAAGAATCCTCGTAACCGAGGAGTTCTAAAGAATGCTGAAACTTGTTTTAAAAGCACAAATGCAAGTTGTGGTGATGAGATTACTGTTTACCTTAAGTTAGATGATGATAGGATAGAAAAGATTTCTTTTGATGGCCATGGTTGTGTTATTGCTTTAGCTGCTGCCTCTATTTTAAGCGAGACTCTGATTGATAAGGAAATAACTGACATTTTAAAAATGGATTTGAGTGATGTTCAAGCTCAGCTAGGGATTGAGATCAGCAATCGGCGATCTAAGTGTGCCCTTATTGCTTTACGTTCTATTCAGGGAGCTCTGAAAGAATTAGATTAAATTAATAATTATATGGTTCTTAATGCTAAATTGTTGCGTAATTTAAGTGATGAAGAAGCTAAAATTTTACGTAAAGAGAGACGACATAATCCTGCTTATATAATTTTAGAAGATGTTTTAGACACTTATAATATTGGTGGTTTTTTTCGATTAGCCGATGCCATTGCTGCTGAAAAAATATATCTTTGTGGCACTAGTGCTTTACCGCCTAATCATCGAATAGTGAAGGCATCAGTTGGAGCCTATAAATTGGTTGATTGGGAGCATTGTGAAACTGCAATTGAAGCAATCGCCAAACTTAAAGTAAAGCAGGTTAAAGTGATTGCAGTCGAACAAAACAAAAACTCAAAAGATTATCGTAAAATATCTAAGGCCTTACCAATGGCTTTCCTTTTTGGCAATGAAAGTAATGGGGTTAAAGCAGAAACTTTAAAATTAGTTGACGCTATTTGTGAAGTGCCGATGTATGGTTTTAATAAATCTTTAAATGTAATGGTGGCGGCTGGCATAGTGCTCTATGAATTTATTTCCCAGTTTCCAGCTCGGCCTGAAGCATAAGCCAATATTCTTCTTTATCTGCTATTCGTCTAGTTATCATTTCTAATTCTTCATTTTTTTCTTTATTATATTTTTGATAATTTTCTAGAAAGTAATTAAGTAAGTTTTTCTTATATACATGCATTTTTTCCAGTTCTTTTTCTAAAGACTGGATTTTTTTCTGTTTAGCTCTATAATCGTAATAATCTTGTCGTGATTTTTCTTTTAATTTCTTAGATTTATCGCTCACCGCATGATTGTCAAGTTGTCCTTGGAGTATTCTTTTTTCCAATCTTTTTAAGTAATCGGAATAATCTTCATATATTATTTTAGCTCCTCCGTTTTCGAGTTCCAGGATAGAATTTGTTATAGCTTCACAAAAACCACGATCATGACTAGCAAAAATAATGCTTCCTTGGTATTTTTTTAAAGCAATCGCTAAAGCATCTCTTGTTTCAAAATCTAGGTGGCAAGTCACTTCATCTAACAGTAGAACATCAGGTTTAGATAGCAGTAGTCCAGCTAAAAGAAGACGAGATTTCTCACCACCAGATAATATGCCAATATTTTTTTTTAATTCTTCATCAATGAATAAAAAGTCTCCCGCCATTTTGAGAACTGTCTCAGTTTTAATATCACTAGTTGCCATTCTTCTTAAATAACTGCCTGCTTGTTCATGCGCATCCATCTTTTCCATCTCTTCTTGACTGTGGCAAACGATTTTAAGATTAGTTGACCAGGTAAATGAACCACTAAGTGGATTAATGTCCTTGTTTAAGGTCTTAATTAAAGTGCTTTTACCTAGACCATTTAAGCCTAGAATGGCTAACTTTTCACCCGCTTTTAAATCTAGTTGAATATTTTCAACTACTTTTTTTTCTTGATAACCAATAGTCATATTTCTAATTTTGAGAATAAAATTATTTCTTGGCTGAACGGCCGCAACATTTATTCTTTGAATACCTGTGTCATCTTCAATTTTAATTCTTTTTTCTTCTAATTTGCTAATTTTTCTAATCATAGCTTGAGCTTGTTTGGCCTTAGAAGCTTTATAGCGAAAGCGGTCAATAAATTCTTGCCAGTGTTCTTGTTGTCGCTCTAGGCTTTCATTAGCTTTAATCAGCGTGGCAAGTTTTTGTGCTTTAAAATCTAAGTAAGCATCTATTGAACCGGTGTAGTGATAGCATCCAGTTTTTGATATTTCGATTGTTTCGTGGCAAGTTTTTTGCAAAAAATTACGATCGTGTGAAATAATTAAAAAACTTTTATTATAAGAACGAAGATAATTTTCAAGTAATAGAATAGTGTTTAAATCCAGATAATTAGTTGGCTCATCTAATAATAGTAGGTTAGGGTCCTGCAGCAACATGGCGCATATTTTCAATCTCATACGCCAGCCACCAGATAGACTATTAGCTAAGAGTTGGAGTCTTTCTTCACGTAATTCAAATTTACTGGCTAGCTGTCGGACGCGCCAGTCTTCCTGATCACTTATTCTTATTAAATACTCTAGGGCCGTTTCAACTGCTTGCCAATCATTATATTGTTTAAGATAAGCAATTTTCGTCTTCTCATTGATGATTATTTCACCTCCGTCTGCGACCTCTTCTCCACTTAAGATTCTAAATAGAGTTGATTTCCCAGCCCCATTTCTACCAACTATGCCAATTTTTTGTTTATTAGTAACGCTAAAAGATAAGTTAGAGAAAATTTTTTCGCCACTATATTCTTTAGCTAATTTTTGTAATTGTAGGAGAATAGTCATCTTACTTATCAATTTCAATTATTTTATATTTATTATTTTTAATCATTACTGTATCTCCCTCCTTCTTTCCTAAGAGAGCTGACCCTAGGGGGGAAAGATGAGAAATAATGCCATTTTTTGGGTCACTTTCACTAGCGCCTAAGATTGTATAAGTTTTGTGTTTACTGTCAATTTTTAATTTAACTGTATGACCAATCTGGACGAGGCTGAGATCATTACTAATTTCGATTATTTCAGCTTTTTTTAGTTGATCTTCCAAGTTTAAAAGACGTTGGTTTAAACCACGTATTTTCCCTTTAGCCATTTGATAACCAGCATTTTCTGAAAAATCACCCATTTCTGCCAATCTCTTAACTTCTACGGCTAATTTAGGGCGATATTCCTTCAATCTAGTAATCTCTAACTCGATTGCTTGATATCTCTGTTTAGTGAGATAATAGTCTTTGTTCGCGAAAATTCGCTCATCTCCTTTCCTAATTGGTACTCGCATATAGTCATATTGTTTATCTTCTAATGATAGGGCAAGTATAAATTTATGGCAAGAAATTGATT
>CAYURA010000035.1:0-7559 GCA_964446775.1 uncultured Gammaproteobacteria bacterium
GAAACCGGTTAAGGTTTACTCGCTTTCCAAGCGAGCGCACTAGACCACTATGCGAACTCTCCTGAACTAGCCTAAGCTAGTATTTAATTTAATTTTCTTTCAATCATCTGCTTTAGCCCTTCAATTTCATCATCATTGGAGTCAGTAAAATTCTCATAAGGTTTAGCGCCAATAATAATCTCACCATCAAGGAAGGCGGTTGGAGTGCCATAGATAGAAAGCTGTTCAGCTCTATCTTTTAATGAAGACACCATTATTCTATTTTCTTCATTATCCATACAGGTTTCAAAGCTATTGACATCTAAAGCAATTTTATCGGTAATTATGCGATTAAGGCCAATTTGGCCATTAGATTCTTCCAGCTTCCTATAGATATTTTTTCTCAACTCCAAGCCCTGATCCTGCTCCTCAGCACAAATGATAGCCAGGGCTAATTCCTTAGCTAAAATTGTATTATTAGCATTATAGAAACGGTAGGCAATTTTTAACTTATCAGGAAAATCAGTCTGTGCCTGTTCAATTGTTTTAGCAAAATCATAGCTCAAGGCATCAGTATAGTCTTCATAAAGCACTAAATTAAGTTCACCTGATCCTTCTTGAAGATCAAAATCACTAAGTTCTAAACTACTAGGAACCTGATAGTTTAATGTATCAGGTATTTCTGATTTTATTTCTCTTTTTTCAATATGATTATTTAAAATAATAATACTTAAAAAGAAAATAATTGCAATTATTGCTAGTGATAGAATGGTTCTAATTGTTTTTTTGGCTGGCATAAGTTTTTTATCGCATCATTCAATCAAGGACGACGCTCGTTATAATTATTAATTTTTTCTAAGATTGACGCCCCTTGAAGCACTAAATCATCTCTTGTGGCAGGGCCAATTAATTGAAATCCAAAGGGCAAATCTTTTCCTGATTCTAATAGGAAGCCACCTGGGATTGAAACTGCAGGCAAGCCAGCTAATGAGGCTCCTGATAAATAAGTATCTTCTAAATACATTGCTAAAGGATTGTTTACTTGACTGCCAATCTTAAAAGCAACATGAGGAGTAGTGGGGCTAATTATTAAATCAACTTTGCTAAAAGCATGCTGATAATCTAATCTAATCATTTCTCGCACCGCCTGAGCTTGTTTGTAATACGCATCATTATAACCACCACTTAAAGCAAAGGTGCCTAACATTATTCTTCTTTTAACTTCAGGTCCGAAACCTTGACCCCGATGTTTTTTATAAAACGATTGCAAATCACTAGCCTCTAGCCCTGACCGGGCCCAAGCTAAGCCATTAAACCTAGCTAAATTAGAACTTAATTCACTGGGGGTAATGATGTAATAGACCGGGATGCTATATTTATTAGCTGCTAAATTAATTTCAATAATATCATGACCAGCTTTTTCTAGTTCTTTTAGTGTCTCCATTAAACTAGCTTTAATTCTTCTATCTAAAGCTTCTGAAAAATGTTCAGACACTACTCCAATCCTTAATTTTGATCTTTTGGTCTTAAGTAATGACGAGTAGTTGATCTGATCTTCTTGAATCGTATTGGCATCTCTTTTATCTTGTCCACTAATAACTGACATCACCATAGCTAGGTCTTCGCTACTACGGCAAAAAGGGCCAATAACATCAGTTGATGAAGTCATTGATAATAGACCGAAACGAGAAACTCGGCCATAACTAGGTTTAAAACCAAAGAGGTTACAAAAGCTAGCTGGTTGCCTAATAGAGCCACCAGTATCCGATCCTAGACTAAATAGACCCATCCCAGCCGCTAGAGCAGCTGAACTGCCACCAGAAGAACCCCCTGGCACTCGTTCTAAATCCCAAGGATTACAAGTTATTTGAAAAGCGGAATTTTCTGTTGAAGCACCGTGAGCAAACTCATCTAAGTTAGTTTTAGCTAATAGGACTGCACCAGCTTCTTTTAAACGACTAATAACTGTAGCATCATAAGGAGCATGATAATGTTCTAAAATCTTAGAGGCAGCGGTCGTTTTTAGACCTTTAGTCATGATTAGATCTTTAACTAAATAAGGGATACCTAATAGAGGGCTTCTATCTCCCTGAGCTAAGCGTCTATCAGCCTCTTTAGCGGCTTTTAAAGCTCCAGTCTCATCAACAAGAAGACAGGCTTTAATCTGACCATCCTTAGTCTTAATCTGATTTAAACACGCTTCAGTAATTGCTAGCGAACTTATTTCACCATTATCTAAAGCTGACCGAGCTGCTTTAATTGTCAAAAAATTAAGATCCATATTTTATAAAACTCGCTTTACTTTTATTAACCCTGCTTCCCTGTCGGCCTCTTCAAGCGCCTCTTCGTTCTCTGATAAATCCCAAGGCTCAGGCTTATCTTCTCGCCAAACATTTTTAAGCGGAGGACTCACTTTCTCTATCGCACTTATTTTTACTGACTGTAATTTTTCAATATAATCAGTAATCTCAGATAATTGCTTGCCATATAAAAACAACTCTTCTGGACTTAATTCCAGACGAGCTAATTCCGCTATTTCTTTAATATCTTCATGACTAAATTTCATAAGTGATTAATTTTAAAAATTCTGTTTCAGTTAATATTTCTACCCCTAATTTTTGAGCTGTAGTTAATTTCGATCCTGGCTCTTGGCCAACTACTAAATAATCAACAGTCGCACTAATACTATCCCGATTTTTTCCCCCCTTCGCCTTAATTCTATCTTTTGCCTCTTGTCTTGTCAAACCAACTAGAGAGCCAGTGATTACAAATATTTTATTAGCTAAAGTTTGCTTAGCTTCAGTTTTAGTCCAAAATAATTGTAATCCGTGCTGGGCAAATTTTCCCATTAATTCACTAGTTTCTTCTTCATGCCAAAAAGAATATAGACTATTAGCCACTACTGGTCCAATATCATCAATTTTCAAGTAATCTGCTTCACTAATATTTTTGGCTAAAGTTAATAACTCTAAGGTAGAAATTTCTGTTTTTTTACTATCTTTACCTATCTCTTCTGTAATTCGGTCTGCTGTTTCAGTGCCAATGTGATTAATTCCTAAGGCGAAAATAAAGCGATTCAGCTCCAGCTTCTTTTTCATATCAATAGCCCGTAACAAATTATCTGCTTTTTTCTCAGCGAAACCATTCAGTGATAGTAGATCCTCACGTCGCAAAGCATAAATATCAGCGGCATCTTCAATTAATCCCTCACTTAATAACTGTTCTACTATTTTCCGACCTAAGCCCTCAATATCTAAGGCTCCCTTAGAAGTAAAATGAATTAAACGTCGCAAACTTACAGCGTAGCATTTCCTATTAAGGCAACGATAGGCAACTTCACCTGCTACCTGTTCAATTACACTATGACAGCGAGGACAATGTTTTGGAGCTTTAACTTTTTTTTCATTACCAGAACGTAAATTAATTAAAACTGAAACAATTTTTGGGATCACATCACCTGCTCGTTCCAAGATTACTGTATCACCAATTCTTAGGCCTAATCTTTTAATCTCATCATAATTATGTAAAGTTGCGCGAGCAATAGTAACTCCAACTAAAGTAACTGGTTCTAAAATAGCAATTGGTGTTAAGACCCCAGTTCTTCCAACTTGCCACACCAGGTCTAAAACTTTAGTCGTTGCCTGCTCAGCCGAGAATTTATAGGCCATCATATAACGTGGAGCCTTACCCACTACCCCTAAACTATTCCATAATGATATTTCATTAAATTTAACTACCACACCATCTATATGAAAAGGCAAATCATCTTTATTCTTTTCCCAATAATTTTTAAACTCAACTACTTCTCGTAGACTATGGCAGAGACTATTATGCCGAATAATCCTAAACCCAAGAAGACTAGCAATCTGCTCTGCCTGTTTGCGGCTGGTATACAGTTCTCCGCGTTTAAACTCAGGAAAAATCAAATCATAGGGGTAGAAATCCAATTTCCGACTAGCGCTTATTTGAGAGTCTAATTGACGTAAAGAACCAGCCGCCGCATTTCTAGTATTAGCTAAAAGTGGCTTATTCTCCTTTGCCAAAGCTTCATTTAATTGAGTTAAAACCGCTTTACTCATGATAGTCTCACCCCTAATTTCCAGCACACCTTCTCGAATAGACTTTAAAATATGGTCGACTTGTTCTTTATCTAAACCCAAGCCTTCTAAATCTGACCGTGCAGGCTGACTTAAGGATAAAGGGATGCTCTCGATAGTTCTCAGATTAAAAGTTATATCTTCGCCAACTCGTCCATCACCTCGAGTAGCCCCAGAATACAAGAAGCCATTTTCATAACGCAGACTAGCTGCTAAGCCATCAAGCTTAAGTTCGCAATAGTAGTCAACACTTTCACTTAAATTAGGCCAATAATTACGATTCCTTTTTTCCCAAGCATTAATATCAGTTTCAGTAAAAGCATCATAAAGAGAAATCATTGCCTGACTATGAATGATCTTTTTAAACTTCAGTAACGGTTTTCCTTCTACTCTTTGAGTAGGCGAATCA
The DNA here is from genome assembly GCA_964446775.1 of uncultured Gammaproteobacteria bacterium. GTDB lineage: Bacteria > Patescibacteriota > Patescibacteriia > Patescibacteriales > UBA12465. The sequence continues at coordinate 4,486 of CAYURA010000035.1, forward strand.
GGACTAATATACTGAGGAAATTCATTTTCTAAGCGAAATAATTCTAGTTTTAAGCTATCTAAAACAGCTGGTGAAATAGTCTCTTTATCATAGACATGATAATTATAACGATGACTATTAATCTCCTTTTTTAAGCTAACAATTCTTTTTTCTGCTTCTTTTTCTGTCATATATTAAGACCTTATAATCATTTTATGCCTATATTATAGCACAATCAGGTATTTTGTCATTCCTTAAATAGCTAATAGATTAGAGCCTTGGATAATAAAAACACTTCAAGTATAATTGAAGTGTTTTAATAAATCAAAATTGATTATTGAACTGGATTAACTTCGGGCTGAGCTTGAGCCTGACCAGAAGCTTGGTTAATGAAAGAAACCACCTCAGTCAAGGCTTGACTATTCTGGACTGTAGCCTGTTCTAACTGAGCTAAACGATTGCCCGTATTAATTATCCGAGTATTAAGTTGCCAAAAAAGCATAATTAAAACGCCAATGATTAAACCTGCAATTAAAGGAAAAATTAATTCTTTTTTCATATTGTTATTATTAAGCTAAGACCTAAACTTAGCTAGATTTATTTATTATTTTTTTTAATTTATCTCCTATTTAACTTGTGCCTGAGCCTCGCTAAGACTATTGTTAATATAAGCAATTACAGCTGAGACTGATTGAGAATTTTCAAATACTTTGGCTTGCAAAGCAAGAATCTTCTTTTCTTGACGGTAATTTTCGTTAAACATATAGGCATAGACCGCCAACAAAAAAACTAATACTAAAGTAGCCACTAAGGGGCCAAATGATTTATTCTTCATAGGAGTGCGCGAGAAGCGCTGGCTCTCACTAATTGAGCGAGATGATCGCCGCTTCATTGTTGTCATAGTTAATAAATTAATTTGTTTGTAAAGATATGACTATTATAACATACCCAAATAAAGATGCCAAATAATATTTAATTTATAATATTTAATTTAATAAATTATAGATAATCAATAAAAAGTTTTAAAAATATAAATCAAAAAGAGCTCCCCCAAAGAATTATTAATTAATCCACCTGCCTATTATTATCTAAAAAAATATCAGTCAAATCTTCATTAGGGTCTAAGTCTAATCGCCTAAAATTAGAATCATGAGCGCTATTTATTTCATCGCCTTTATCCTGAGAATTTAATAAAATAGTCACAAAGATAATAGCGATAATAAGGACTAAACCAATAATGATGAAAATTTTATCATGTTTAGATTTTTTTGTTGATTTACTTAATCTCCTCATATTTTTTATAAAGTATTAACAATTGAAAAACTAATATAATAATTAGACTTCGAACTAGCCAGTTTCAATTAACTACTCCTTAGGAACAATTATGAAATTACCCTTTGGGCCTGCTTCTGGACCACCACAAGTAGAGCAATAGAAAGTAAAGTTACCTATCTCATTAGCCGCAAACTCAAGATTTTTTGTCTCTCCTTTTTTAGCTTTAAGAAGCATGTTATTAGCTGGAAATACCAAATCATAATCCTTATCAACTGCAGTAAACTTTAAAGAAACAATATCCCCCTCATAAGCAATAATCTTATAAGGTATAAAAGTATTATCTTCTGCTTTAATATGGTAGATTCCTTGATTAACTGAAGATCCTGGGTTAGCTGGACTAATTAGAGTAGGCACTGCAATTTCTAACTTCTCTACTTCAGTTAATTTAGTATCAACCCTAGGAACAACAATATTCTTAGGTATTTCTTCTTTAAAACGTTCTTTTTCAGCCGGTGTCTGTACAATTAGATCATTTAACTCCTCTGCCTGATATAGATCTTCTTCAATCAGATCTTTATCAAAGAAATAATTTTCAGGCTTAACTAAAGGGGACCTAAAAAGATCAATAGCTACTAGAATTAACAAAGCTATAGCCAGCATTGCTAAAACCAATAAAACCTGTTTTTGATGAATTTTTATTCTTAATTTACTCATATACATATTATATTTATTTGCCCCCTTTATTTATCAAAAATTCAAAACAGAGCATGATGCTTTATTTTTATTCCAAGCTACACCACCGATATTAAGTTCGGTCTCAATTTGGAGACACCAATCTAAACTCAAGCCATGACAAGCTTTAGCCTCACTATCCCAAGTACCCCCATCCTTTAAACAAGCTTTAGCCATATCATCTGATTTAATCACTATTTCCCAATTTTTATAATAATATATTTTATCCTGATAGAGACAGCCAAAATCTAGCCCTCCTTGAAAATCACCTCCAATACTCTCACAACTTTGCCTCATTTCTTCAAGTCTTTCCCAGCTTTGATTCTTAAAAATATCAGCTCCAATTTGACATTCATTATCTTCTCCAGCTAACAAAGTCCCGCCTTCACGCTCGCAAGTCTCTTTCACATTAAAAAATTGCACCCAATTACCCGGATAAACAACCCCTTCAATCTTGCACTCCATCTTCTCACCTCCTAACCATTCCCCCTGGAACTCATCAACACAAGACTTCTCCATTGACTCTAAAGCTAACCATTGACCTTGCTTAAAAACATCGCCCTTGATCATGCAAGTTGGCTCAATCCCACCAAGCCATTCACCCTCAGCTTCAAGGCAAGATTGTTTCAATTCACCATAATGTTCAATATCAATTATTTCCCAATCACCATGCTGCCATATTTCTCCATCAATCAGACATTCGTAATAACTAGAATCACTAAGCCACTCACCCGATAAGTTTTCACAACTTAATTTTAACTGCTCAGCCCGTTCGCTATCATGAAACTGACAAAATTCTCGTTCATCTACCCACATTCCTCCCTCAGACTCACAAGTTATCTTTGCAGATAAGTCATCAGCAACTAAAGAAGGATCTTCCACAAGTATTTTTACCCTATTCTCTTTTTCTATCTGACTATCTAACAGATACCAAAGACCAAAGCCAAGAAAAAGTAGAATTACGATAGCGATTAAAATATTTGTTTTTCTCATATATTTTTTTATTTGTTAAACTAATATTTAGTCCTACCTAAACTGGTCCTCCACCCCCAGGAACATCGGGATCTCCACCCCGACCTCCTGGTTGG
>CAYURA010000036.1:0-7250 GCA_964446775.1 uncultured Gammaproteobacteria bacterium
CCACCATCATTATTCTTTCCTTCCATTGAACGAAACTTATATAATTTAAATACTTTAGCATTTTTTCCTAATCTATTTTGTGTAAAAAATATGCCACCATGACTATCTAATTTAATAATAATAGCAATAATTGGCCAAAAGGGAAGTGTAATAATAAAGAGTATGGTGGCAAATATTTTATCAAAGATATTCTTTAAAGCATCAAAGTAGTTTTTCTCTCCTTCTTTTAAATTATCTAGAAACCAATTGACATTAATACTCTCTACCGGCACTTTAGCATGTATTTGTTCATAGAAATCTTCATAGGAGATGAAGCTAACTCGATGTTGTAGTAGTTTAAAGAGGGTCTCTTGTAGCTCTTGTTTAAGGCTATAGTTATTGTTAATGAGAATTAGCCTAATATTATCTTTCTTGATACTTGCTTCCAGTTCAGTTAATTCTGGACTTTCTTTAAAAACAATCACACTCTTGTAGCCTAATCCTGGTCTATTCTCTAAACTTTTAATTAGCTCTTCAATTCTAGTATCATAGCCAATCACAGCTAACTTATTTTGCCAATTATCAGAACTAATGAGCCAATAGGCAATTCTTCGCCAAATAAGGAAAAAGAAGATGGAAAGAAGGGTAAAAATAATTAAATTGGTTTTTGGAGTGATATCAATTCTGGGATAGGCGTAGAAATAGATAATTGAGAGGAGGGAAGCAATGATAACACTGCTAATAGTTTTTTTGACGAATAATCTAGCTGAAGCCATTTGTCTTAGGCTATAGAGATTATTAATATAGAAAACTAAGATAAATATAAAAAAGACGCCACCAAAATAAAACCAATGGTTGCGCCAAAAGGGACTAATGCCATCTATATTATCAATGAGGCGATAGCGGATAAAAAGAGTAGTGGCTAGGGCCACGTGCAGAACAATAATATCGCCAATTAGAAAAAAGAATTTTTTAAGCTTGTAATCCATAGAAGTATATCTAAATAATAGCAATATGATTTGATAAAAGCAATTAATTTAGAGAAAAACATTGATAAGATTGATGTAGTTTTGCTTTGTATATGTCAATAATCTACAAATATTTGTAGATTATTGATATAGATATGAATATTTGCTATATTTTAAGTAGATTAAATAATTTATTAAATATATGATTCATTCTTTTTCTTGTAAGAATTTTTATTCTTTCAAAGAGCTCACCACAATAGACTTTAGTGTGAATGAAAAAGCGCCAAAAAATGATGCCTATTTTACCGCGCTTTCAGGCACTCGGCTCGCTAAGATTGAGACAGTAATCGGAGCCAATGCATCAGGCAAAACAAATTTATTAAAAATTTTACCATTTTTGAAATGGTTGGTAGTCAATTCTTTTAACATCCCACCTGACTTAAAGTTACCAATTAAGCCTTTTCTGTTTGGGGCAGATAAAAATCAAGCTTCGGAATTATCAGTGGAATTTGAGATTGAAGGTAGCATCTATTTATATAAATTTATTCTTAATGAAAAGCGGATTATTTCAGAAGAATTGAGGATAAAGAATAAAAGTAAGGAGAAACTAACCTCTAAAAAGATATTCTCTCGTCAGTGGAACGAAGATAGCTCTAAATATGATTTAGATGATAAAAAGTTTAATTTACCTAAAGAGTTTATTAATTCTCTACGTGAGAATGCCAGCGTAATTAGTCTTGCCTCTCGTTTTAGTCATACAGAAAGTTTAAAAATATTTCATTTTTGGCAAAACATTGAAACTAATGTTATTGAGGCGGGGTGGATTGGTGATCATCTGTTGCCCAATGCTAGCCAACAGCTAATTGATGCTTTTGATTTTTTTAGTGAAGAAGAAAATAAGATAATTAAGAAAGAGGCTGAAAAACTATTATCTCAATTTGATCTTGGTTTAGATTCTTTTGAAATAGAGAAAGAAAAAAAAGAGGGGCGTTTAAATATTAATGTAAAGATTACTCATTCCTTCCATGATCAGAAAGAGTATTTGGCTATGCAATATGAGTCGTCTGGCACCAAACAGCTCTTTGTTTTGCTGAAAACTATTTTATTTGTGTTGAAAAATGGAGGAGTAGCTATTTTAGATGAGTTTGATGTTAATTTACATCCAGAAATAATCTTAGCTTTATTTGACTTATTTATTCAACCAGAAACAAACCCTAAAAATGCTCAACTTTTATTTAGTAGTCACAGTCATCAGATTTTAAGTAAGTTGGATAAATACCAAATTATATTAACAGAGAAAAATAAGAATGGTGAGAGTGAAGCTTGGCGCTTAGACGAGGTCGGGGGTGTCCGCCCTGATGATAATTATTATGCAAAATATATTGCTGGCGCCTATGGTGCAATACCTAAGCTTTAGTATATGTCTAGAACGAACCCTGATAAAAAAAAGAGGCGCACAGCTAATAGAACTCTATTATTTTTTGGTGAGGGAATGAATGAGGCGATATTTTTAAAACATTTAAGAAAAATGTATTGCGGGGATGTTAATTTAGCGATTACTATAAAAAAGGGGAAGGGCGGCGACCTGGTAAATATTGTACTTGATGTTAATAAAGTTCCTGGAGCATTTGATCGACGAATCGTTTTATTGGATAATGATAAATCTAAGAATGCCTATATTTATATTTTTTATACTCAAATTAGATAAAAAATTAAATAGTTAAGCTATTTCTTAATTATCTCATCTAAATAATACTAATTTTCAAGTCTAGCTTATTTATTTTTAATAAGCGATATAAAAATAGCCTTTTGGCTATTTTTTTGTTAGCCTACAATTTTTATCTATGTTATAATATAGCTAAATAAGAAATATAATTTAAGTATTATTAAGATTAGAGTTATTTTTTTTCGGGATACTCAGTAATTTTATGAATAAAAGTTCCTGGCAATTGAATTGGCCTTTAATTGGGCAAGATAAGGTGATTTCTTTTTTAGAGAAGAGTATTTTGGCTGATAAAGTAGTCCAGACCTATGTTTTTAGTGGGCCTAAGGATTTGGGTAAGTCTAGTGTAGCTTCAGCTTTTGCTCGTAATTTGTGGCAGAAGGATTTGGGTGATAAAGAGGAAACTTTTAATTTAGATAGTTTTAGTAGTGATGTTTATGTTTTAGAGAAATTACTTGATAAGAGGCAGATTGGGATTGACCAAGTTAGAGATTTTAATGAAAGATTAGGCCTTAGTTCTTTCTTTAATTCCTATAAAATAGGGATAATTAAGGATGCTCAATATCTAGGTCAAGATGCTCAAAATGCATTGCTTAAAACTTTAGAAGAACCACGAGAAAAAGTTATTATCATCCTGTTAACTGAAAATCATCAAAGCTTGCTTCCAACTATCATTTCTCGTAGCCAAGTATTATATTTTTATCCAACAAGTTACGATATTGTCTATAATTATCTATTATCTAATTTAGAGATAGAGCGCTCTTTAGCTAAAGATCTAGCCGCCGCCGCTAGTGGTCGGCCCTTAAGAGCCTTAAAATGGGCTGAGGATAATAATCTATATCAAGAGCTTATTCTAAAAGTATCTCAAGCCTTTGAGTTTATTAACTCTGATTTATCTGCTAGACTTAATATGATTGAAGAGATATTCGGGAAAAAGCCAGATAATGATTTAGTCTGGTCGTATATTGAGCAATGGGAGCTACTCTGGCGTGATGCTCTGCTCTTAAGTTTAGGTTTAAGTGATAGGCTTAGTTATCCTAATTATTTGAACAAGTGGCGAGACAAGATGAAGATTGAAGAGGGGAATGGCTATCATCAGCGATCAGTTAAGGCTCTGAAGAGCTTACAGCAAGCTAAGACATATTTAACAGGATCAATTAATTTAAAAAATATTTTAGAAAATTTAGCCTTTCATTTTTAATTTTATGAAAAAGATTAAACTATTATTAGTCTTCGCTTTACTAGGTCTGTCTCTATCGGCCTGTACTATTTCAGTCGGTTCTAAGTCTGCCATCAATACTAGCGATGGTGGTTTATGGGCCAGTGGAGATAGGGGTAAAACTTGGAAGCAAGTTTCGCAAATTCCAACCGTTACTGGTAAAGCAGGGAGTATTGGTGGAACAGACATTTATAGCCTTGAAATTGATCCTCAGGACAGTCAGACGGTATATTTAGGTACAGCGGCTCATGGAATGTTTTATACCTATAATATTGCTGATGGCTGGTGGCCAGTTAAAGCTTTGGGCCAATCTAATATTACTGACATTAAAGTTGACCCTAAGAATAAATGTGTGATTTACACAGCTATTACCAATCGACTATTACGCTCAAATGACTGCGGGCGCACTTGGCAACAGGTGTATTATGATAATAATCCTGAGGTAGCTGTGACTAGTATTGCGATTGATCATTATAATAGTGATAATGTCTATATTTCCACTTCTCGAGGAGAAATAATTAAGAGTATTGATCAAGGTATTTCTTGGCGTACTATAAAAAGATTAGGCACTGAGGTGATAAAGAAATTATTAATCTATCCTCAAGATAGCCGCCTCATTTTTGTAGCTACAAATAATAATAGAATTTATAGCTTTAGATCCAATACCATTACCAATGTAAATGATCCAAAAAATATTGAAAGTAATTTTTCAGTTAGTGATTGGCGGGACCTCGGAGATGTCTTAAGTGACTTTAAATTAGGAGATCTCTTTAGAGATATTATTGTCTCATCAAATGATGGTGTTCTGCTCCTAGCTACATCTAGAGGTATTGTTCGCTCACCTGATCAAGGAATTACTTGGGAAAGTATTGATTTGCTTCCAGACGAGAAAGACGCTATTATAAATGCAATTGCTATTAGTCCAAAAAATTCACAAGAGATATACTATGTGACTAATACAGCCTTCTTTGGTTCAACAGATGGTGGGGTTAGCTGGTCAACCAAGAAATTAAGCACTAGTCGTATTGGCTGGAAATTGAAGGTTAATTATGAGAATACTGACCTTATATATCTCGGCACGAGGTTAATACAAACTAAATAAAAAGATATGAATAATTTTGTTAAAGACAATCAAAAAAAATTTGATCAAGTTCTTGATTTCTTCAAAAGTGATATTGCTAGTCTACGGACTGGAAGAGCTAATCCAGGGGTTTTAGATAGAGTTCAAATTAATGCTTATGGTGTTTTAAATCCAATTAATGCAGTCGCTAATATTAGCGTGGCTGATTCCCACAGTATTACTTTAAGCCCTTGGGATAAGGGGATAAGTAAAGAAATTGAAAAAACAATAATTGAGGCAGACCTTGGCTTTGGCGTAGTTAATGAAGGAGATAAAATCCGTTTAATAGTCCCAAGATTAACTGAAGAGACTCGTAAAGAAACGGTGAAGAAACTAAATGATAAGATGGAAAAAGTTAGAATTAGTTTGCGTCAGGTACGTGAAGATTTAAAAACAGAAATAGAAGAGGCAGAAGAGAACAAAGACATTGCTGAGGATGATAAATTTAGATTAATCAAAGAACTAGATGAAATGATTAGTGATAAGAACGATGAATTAAAAGAAATTAGAGATAAAAAAGAGCAAGATATAATGGATATTTAATTTTATGACTACATTAATTATATTTATTCTAGTATTATCAGTTTTGGTCTTTGCCCATGAGTTAGGTCATTTTCTTACAGCCAGAAAGATGGGAGTTAAAGCTGAAGAATTTGGCTTTGGTTTTCCTCCAAGAGCCTTAGGTTTCTATAAAACTAAGTCAGGCAAATGGCGATTTATTACAGGGAAGAAAGATCCCAATCTATTGGCAGAAGAAGACCGGCCAGTGGATACTGTCTATTCTCTTAACTTTTTACCGTTAGGTGGATTTGTAAAGATTAAAGGAGAAAATGGAGAAGGGAAACAAGAAGCTGATAGTTTTTCTGCTAAACCATTATGGCGTCGGGCCTTGATTTTAGCCGCTGGCGTTATAATGAATATTGTTTTAGCAGCGGTATTACTCTCTGTTGGTTACATGATTGGCTTACCCGAGTCGACTGAAGATGTTCGACCAAATGCCATTGTAACTGAGGCTAAGGTGATACTAATGGAAGTTCTACCTAATTCACCAGCAGCCAAAGCAGGGCTTGAGGCTGGAGACGTAGTTTTAGAGATTGAAGGACAAAAGATTAGCACTCATGAAGAGTTACAAGAAATAGTTGCCAGTTATGACGGTGTTAGTACTAAATTTTTAGTTCTACAAGGTGAAGATGAAAATTTAATTGAAATCATACCGGAATATTCAGAAGATAATGAACGGGCAGTAATTGGTGTCGCTATTTTTGCCTCTGGCTTGGTGCGTTATCCTTTTTTTACCGCTATTTGGGAGGGGATTAAGTTAACTGGCTGGATGTTTTGGATGATTATTCTAGCTTTTTACGCATTAATTAGAGATTTAATTATTGGGGTAAGTGTTGGTGGTCAAGTAGCGGGGCCAGTCGGTATAGCGACTTTAACTGGTCAAGTAGCATCTTTAGGTTTTGCCTATTTACTCCAATTTATGGCCCTATTATCGTTAAATTTAGCTTTAATAAATATTTTACCTTTCCCTGCCTTAGATGGCGGTAGATTATTATTTCTTTTGATTGAAAGATTTAAAGGAAAACCAGTCAGTCAGACAGTGGAGACCTGGATTCATACAATTGGTTTTTGGTTACTCATTTTGTTAGTAGTGGTAATTACCTATAAAGATATAATGCGATTATTTTAAAATTTAATAATAAACTATTTATCTTCTTTAGTGATGATATTTAGTCATATATTTTTATGCAAATAAACATCAAAGCAACCAATATAGAATTAACTGAGGCTATTGCTAATTATGTGCAAACTAAAGTAGATATGTTAGAAAAATATTTAGGTGATTTGCAAGTAATTAATTGTGATTTTGAAGTTGAGAAAGCAGTTGGTGGCCAGAATAAAGGAGAAATCTATCGAGCAGAAGTTAATTTACAAATTCCTAGGGAATTACTCAGAGTAGAAAAAACTGAAGCTGATTTATATAAAGCGATTGATAAAGTTAAGGATCATATGGTGTCTAGAATAATAGATTATAAAGAGAGGTTAAGGGATAAACGACGAGGTAGATAAAAAATATTTAAGACATTTTAAAGGCCCCGAGTTTGATAACCTGGGGCTTTATCTTTTTAATTCGTCTAAACAGAATTAGCCAATTAAGTCAAAAAAACAAGTCAAAAAAACCCTTGCTTTTTGAATTTATCTATGCTATATTAATAGTAGAATTTCTATTAAAAAGTACCT
>CAYURA010000037.1:0-7000 GCA_964446775.1 uncultured Gammaproteobacteria bacterium
CTTTTTTGCCACTATCTTTTATCATTAGCTACCACACTCTTTGACAGGGAGCCTGGAAAGAACGTGTTTGTAAAGGCAATATAGAAATGTCATAGTGGTGGGCAATTTAGAAATGTCATACTTGATTAATTATTTTTGAGAAAATATTTTTTGCTCTTTTTTAAATACGAACTGCTTTCTCCAGGGATGATCAATTGGCGGTTTATACGAAAACTGTTTTTGCTTGGTAAGCGCCACTAATTTAATATCTATCTCTTTTTTGGGTTTCTCTGGTAATATGAAATAGTTTAAATATTTCTCTCTTATCCTAATTTTTACATCTCCATTTAAGTGCTCTTCAATAATCACCTCATCCTTTTTGTATACCGTGGTTGGCTGAATTTCATCTAATTGCTAATAATTATTTTTAAATCTAATCGTGTAATCATTATTGATTATTCTGGTATTTTGAATTGATAATATTTGATTTAATTTTCCTTTTTTATCTTATCTATCTTTTTATGTAAATTAGCCTTGTTTTTAGGAACAACAGCGAACTTTCTATTAAATTCATCGATATATTCTTTTAAAAAATATTAGCGCTGTCAATATCTGAGATATTAGCCAATCTCAATTCATTAACTAATCTATCCTCTAATGTTCTATTCATTCTCTCTACTCTGCCTTTAGCCTGGGGGCTATTCGCGTTAATTACCTGAACCCCTAATTGCTTCATAGCTCTTTGAAACTGAGTCATTAAATCCTTGTTATCAACTGCATTTTTATGATTAATTTTGTAAGTGCTAAATTTATCTAGATATATTGCTAGGGGTAATCCGTGTTTTTTAAAATAATCTAGCCAAAAATTAAATACAGCTATAATGCCCTCATTAACGTCAAAAATGGCATAAGTAATTTTACCGGTGGCATCATCAACTGATAACAGTAGGCAATATTCTTTATCTCCGAACCAAATATGATAACAAGCATCAAATTGTTGCATTTCTCCATAACTATCTTTTCTGGCCCTATATTTATACTTATTTTTACATTGCTTTCTTAGTTTTGGAGTCCAGATACCTATAGTCATCATTATTTGAAAATATTAGAAGAAAAATAAGTAATCTAAAAACAGAAAAAGCTAACTTAACTCAACTAGCTTGCAAGGGACTATTAAGTGATAATGAATTTTTAGAACAAAAAAATGATTATGAAAAACAGATTATCCACCAAGAACAAAAAGTTTTAGTTATCACTAAAGGCAAAAATGATAAAGACGAAATACTAGATAATATTTCTCTAATGATGAAAGCAAAAAAAACGTTTTCAAATAGGAAACGGAGAAGAACAAAAAGAGATAGTTAGACTTTTAGGCTCGAACCGAGTGCTTAGTGATAGAAATCTACTAATTTCAGCGAATAAATGGGGCAGATATTTTGAAATGATTGCGAAGCCCTATGTAGACGATTTTGCAACTCTCGAACTAAACAAGATCTCGTTAAATACAAAACAAAACAAGGCTTTAACCTCGCTTTGTTGCGGACTGCGGGGAGTAAGAGGCGCTATCAGAACTGAAATGAGGATGTTGTTTTTGATTTGGGCATATAATTTTAAATTAATTAAATTTATAAAAAAATTAAAAAAATTACTTTAAAAATCTTATCTGTAAATTAAGATTGATAAACAAACCGCCGTCTTTTTGATAAATTTCTCCGAATCCGTGTCGAGTTGTGCTTGGGGTTTCAAACTTAGTATTTTTAAAAAGATAATTTTGAAAGGCGTCCATATTATAAAGATGATAGCAAACAACATCGCCGTCTTCCTTAACTATTAAATAACCCCCGTGTGCTGCGTTAAGGCCGTCCCATGTTCTATTCGGGACATACCAAGAGCCACAGCACGCAAAAAAGCCTTTATCTTATATTCAAAATCATTTTCGCTTAAATCATATTTCACTTTTAAAGTGTCATTTTGATCAAGAAATTGGCAAGTTTCCGTTATCGTCAAGCCCTTACCCTCGTAAAAATTCTTTAAAGAGGTGGCCAGAATTTCCGCAAAAACGATATCTATCTTTTTTAAATTGTTCTTGAATTTTTCACTTACTAGAGAATCAAAAATTATTTTTCCGCCATTTTCTTCTATCATTTTTATTCTATCTCTAACTTTTGACCTGGAATTTATTTTATTAACCTCATTAATATTTCCATTAAATCCCTTTATTTTATAAACAAAATTAGTCGAACCGGAAGCGTTAAGCAAAGTTGCCGCTCCGCCTAACATCGACTTTATGCTAAACCCCATTTCAACCGACATCGGGGACATTTGCTCCTTAATTGTCATTATTATATCAGCTTTATCGGAATTTCCAGCTTTTATTTGAGCACATTTAAGCTCATTCACTAACTCATCGGCTTCAGCTATTGAAAAAGAGCCCGACGATATTTTCATTTTTTCAAATATTTTAGCGATACTGGATTTTACTTTTTTCGCATCAATAACGCCAAGCGAACTATCGTCAAAATTGACGATTTTAATTTTACCTTCTTCGCTTAAGTCGTAAATTTTTTTAGTAGAAGTTGCTTCTTCTCTGACGATATTTATAACAGAATAATATTTATCTTCTATTTTATTTAAATCAGCGTCGGCAAAAAATAGTTTGCGTTCGTCTAAAACTTTTAAAAAAGTATAAAATTCGCTCTATTCGCCTTTATTTCCCGTTATCATATTTTTTAAGAGTATTAATTATCTGTTTAGCATAGGACGTTATTGCGGGAACAGCGACCGCATTACCTAATTGCTTCATAGCTTGAGCGTCGGAAACTGGAAAAACAAAATCTTCGGGGAAGCCCATCATTTTTTTCCCCTCTTCTGGCATAAGTTTTCTAATTTTTCCGTCGACTAAATAAGCGTCCCAATTATGCCTATCTTCAATTTTTGAACCACGACCGCCAACTCGTAAAGTATAACCAATTGTTTTTTCACATTTCCCTTTAAAAATATCGGACATTGTTTTTTCTAACTTTATTGGTTCTGGAAACTCAAATTTTATTTTTTTATTCCTGAATCCGACTATAAACAACCGGGGGCGATGTTGAGGCAAACCGAAATCAGATGCCTTAACTATTTTATAATAAAAAGAATAGCCGAGATTTTCTTCGATTATTTTTTTTATAGTCGCAAAAGTCTTTCCGTCGTCGTGATTCATTAAATGTCTAACGTTTTCCAGAAAAAAGGCTTTTGGTTTTTTCTTTTTTATTATCTCCGCAATATGAAAAAATAAATTTCCTCGTTTATCGGCGAATCCTTTTTTAAATCCAGATTGGCTAAAGGGTTGGCAAGGAAATCCGCCGCAAATAACATCAAAATCAGGAATATCTTTCGGATTGACTTTAGTTATGTCGCCTTTAAAAAATCCATTTTTGAAAACCTCTGGAGATTTTTTTTCAAAATTTCTTTGATATGTCTTTCTGGCGGGTTCGTCCCATTCGGAAACAAAAACACATTTCGCTCCCGCATCTTCGAAAGCTAAATGAAAACCACCTATGCCAGCAAATAAATCTATAAATTTATAGTCTGATTTTTTCTTTGTTTTAGTATTCTCCATAGCTATAAATTATCACATTTTCAACTTTAGAACAAGAAGAAGGAGAGGGTGGAACATACTTGGAACGGCTATATTAAAAATGAACTACCCCGCAGCAAGCTGCGAGGAAATCTTTTTGATTATCATCAGAATTTTTAAGCCTTAAGTCCTGTCTAAAATAAAAATGATTATTAATACGCTACTTGATAACGCTACTTGATATTTTTACAAGGTATAAATATTTTGTTATGGTGACTCATGTGGACAAGGTTAATATCTATATAGATAGAAATAATTTATATCGCTCAGCCAAGGATCTAGGGTTTGAAATTGATTATAAAAAATTTAGAGGCTGGCTTAGGTAAAAATATAATCCGACTTTTGTTTATTTGTTTATCGGATTAGTCCCTAAAAGAACAAATTTCTATGAACACCTACAAAAATGCGGTTATATTCTAGTTTTTAAACAAACGGTTTCTGTCGGTGAAAAAATAAAAGTCAATTGTGATGCAGAACTAGTTCTTAAAAGAAAAAAAATCTATAAGTTGCATTATTGCGCCAGATAGGAACAAATACTCTATTTTACTTAGAAATAAAAATACAGAAATCACTTTTTTGAGTGAACACTATCATAAATTTTCTGAGGAAATAAAAAAAGCCCTAATATGGACATATCCACACCAGGGTCTCTTTCATAATGATGTTATTATCATGACATTAAAAACAAAAAAGTCAATATAATAAAAATAACTCTAATATTAGAGTTATTTTTAATCTGCGGGCTACTCGATTTAAGTGCCACCACATAGCAATATTATAAGGATTTTTAAAGATTTTTTACAAGAGGCTTCAAAAAATACAGGGAAAGAGCGTGTTTAAGGGCTTAAATAAATTAGTAGTAGGCTTGTCTAATTTTGTGCCTATTTTAAAAATCATCAAAGAATTTCAATTTAATAAATTATATTTTTGATAATTTAAAAGGACCTAATATAGCTAGGTCCTGATTATTATTTTTCTAAGATTATTTGATTTTCGTATTCTTCTTGCAAATTATTGCGATAATCGGCGATAGCGTCCCAGAAATCTAAACCTAAACTAGTAATAGCCAGGGAAAGGGCATAACTTAAGGTTGATTTATAGGCAATAATCTTAAAGTATAGAGCTTCATTAAAAGGAATTTGAGTGCCATATTTGACACTAGTTTTTTTTGCGCTAATATACGCATCACTGAAGTAGACAAAACTTTGATCATGGAGATCTCGGATAATGAAACCGACTGGTTTATCCAGTCTGTTTTCTAATTGTATTTTAGACTCACTACCATTATAGCTTGGCCATAAGCTAATTTTTACATTTCCTAATACTCCAGGAATGGGCTCTAGTACATATTCACCATCATTATTATAATCTGGTGTAATTAATTGATTTATAATTTCTTCTTTACGGCAGGCGCTAAAAAGAATTAAAGTTAAGGAAAGCAGAATGAATTTTTTCATGACGGAATTAATTATAATGGTTTTTTGTTAAAGAACTATGAATTAATCTCAGCATGACAAAAATTTGTATATTTGTCAAAAAAATTTGTCAAAAAAATAAATTTAGAAAAATCTCACTAATTTAGTTAAATAATAGGTGTAAGTATATTAGATTTAGGAATAAATTAACTGTTTATTAATGCTAAAGTTATTAAGGAAATAGTGAGGGAGCTAATTTAATCTCTATAACAGCAAGCAGCGGAAATTTAGGAGCTTAGATAAACCTATATTTTAGAATCTCATAGGAGATATATGTCAATAATTAAGGCTCGTTCAGGCTTGGCTTCTAGTCTTTTCTATGTTAAAATAACTTGGTATAATTTAATTGCCATTAAGTTGGGGCTTAGCCCTTTTTAATTATCTTCATGAGTGCAAAATTATTAAAAAAATTTAAAGATCGCCAAGTTTTAGAGCAACTAAAGAAAAAAGATAAAGATGCTTTTATTAAAGTCTATGATGAATATGCTGAAGATATCTATCGCTTTATCTATTTTAAGGTTGCTAAAGAAACAGATGCTCAGGACTTAAGTTCCTTAGTCTTTTTGAAAGCGTGGCATCATATTCAAGCTAATACATTAGTTGATAGTAAGACGCTGAGAGCTTTGGTTTATAAAATTGCTCGTAATGCAGTAATTGATCACTATCGTGAAGCTAGTGTTAAATTAGAGCTATCATTAGATGATGATAATAATCCAATTGAGATAGTTGATGATAGTCAAGATTTGGCAACAAAATTGGATCGAGCTAATGATTTGGCTTTATTAAAAAAACAATTACCACTACTGAAAGAAGAATATCGAGAAATAATTGTCTTACGTTTCGTTAGTGATTTAAGTTTGGAAGAGATAGCGGATGTTACGGCTAAAAGCCGTGGTAATGTCCGAGTGATTCTTCATCGTGCTTTAGCTGCTCTTAAGGGGATGATAGAGGAAGAAATGGCTAAGAAGACGAATTTTAAAGATAAGAAGAATTAAGAGGGTATTAAGCTGAGCTATGATTAATAGAAATCAAGCTTTTAAAAAATCAATTCATATTTATTACTTAGAGATTATCATGGTCAAGATAGGAATTAAGAGATATAGAGTTAAAAAAATTAAAAATTTTAGTTATTTGTTAGAAAATAAATATATATTAACTTAATTTAAAAAATTATGCGGGGGACTAAACTAAGATCAATTTTAATCACTTTTTTGACTCTATTAATATTTTTTGGCTTTTTCTCAGCGAGTTCGGCCGATATATTATGTTATCAAAATTATGATGCTATTGATCTTTCATTTAATGGGTCAAAAATTAGTGAGGCATTAATGTTTTTAATAAGCGAGGACCCTAATTCAGGTCGTTTCACAGTTCACTCTTTGTGTTTGAATGGGGTTTGTATGTCAGATTTTTTTTCAGGTGACGTTAGTCAAGTATACTTTAGTGAAGTTCATGATAAGGAAGCGATAGCGGAAGTTCAAAAAATAGTGGCTGAAACCCAAGAGAATATCAATCCAGATTATGTTTATAATAATAAGGGGCGTAGTGTTCCAAGCCCAAAAAATTTCCATTTTAAAATTGATCTAGAAGCAGTTAAAATAGTAAATGAATCTGAACCATTGCTAGCTACTATTTCTGAGTCCCAGCTTTATCCTTTTCCAGATATTAATAAGATTCATAACAAATACCCAGATCAGATGGATGCTTTTGAAGAACTTTGTGCTTATCAACGAATTTTAAGTTATGACTTGTTTACTCATGAACTCAAAGCTTATAATGGCCCAGATCTATTTGATGAAAACTATAATCCCTATACTAGCAATGAGGTTTATCGAAAGATGCTAGGCTCAGAAACTAAAACAAAGAATCAAGCTAAGATTAAATCCATTAAAGGGCCATTACTTAATAATTTAACAGGACAAAT
>CAYURA010000038.1:0-6541 GCA_964446775.1 uncultured Gammaproteobacteria bacterium
GATTAATTATTAATTAATTGAATTAAACTTTATATCACAAATTGTTAAAGTATGATATTTCTACTTGGCTAGACTATGACATTATCACATGGGCGAGACAGCACGGGATCCTACATGTGAAGGCATGGGTTTAGAAGAGTCTTTCACTATCTAGATATCTAAATATTGATATTAAAAATTATCGGGAAAATTTAGAAGGACAGCCTTAAAATCAGCTAAACTAATTATATGTGACATTTTTTCCCGATAATTAGCTGCTCCGGGAAGTCCTTTGATATACCAAAGTAGTTGTTTTTTAAATTCAGGTAAGCCTAAGTCTCCTTGTCTGTTGTGAACTAAGTCTAAGTGCTCTAAGGCAATCTGTTTTTTTTCGGACCAGGTTTTAGGACGATATTTTCCAGTCTGTAAATAATTTTTAATCTCTTGAAATATCCAGGGTCGACCATAAACGCCATGACCAATGCCAATGCCATCTGCTCCACTGACCTCTAAAGCTATTTTAGCTATCTCTGGATCATAAATACCGCCATTAGCTAAAACAACGCCCTTAAAGCTTTCTTTTATCTTCCTAATATAATTATAATCAACTTCTTCGATCCAAGGAGCTTCAAAGGACCGACCATGGACCATTAGCGCTGCTATGGGAAGGCCTTGGAGGTGATCTAAGAGATCTAAGCTATTTTGTTGGCTTTGTCCATCTTTGAGCTTAATACTAGTTCTAGTTTTAATAGAGATGGGCAATCCATTAGCTCCTGATATAGTGGCCTCAACTATTTCTCTAGCTAAATCCAAATTTCTTAATAATGCGACACCACTATCATTGCCTGCAATCTTTTTTGCGGGACAACCAATATTAATGTCAATGCCGCTAGCGCCTAATTCTTTAGCTATTTTAGCTGATTCTTTAAAAAGTTTGGGCTCTTTGCCGCCGAGCTGTATAATAATAGGTTCCTCACTCTTATCGATTTCAGCCAATCTGATAGCGGCTGGATTATTTCTGGCCAGTGATTGAACCATAATCATTTCAGTGTATAATAAATCAGCCCCATATTTTTTAGCAATGAGACGAAAGGGAAGATTAGTTACACCACACATAGGTGCGAGGGCTAAGATAGGCTTATTCAGTTCTTGCCAGAAGTTTTTCATATAAGAATAGGATATTGTTTAATTGTTATTTTGTCAAAGTATGGTCAAAGTATGGGACTTTAGAACTTTATATGCTATCCTAATAATATAATGAGTAATATAAAAAAAGAAGATAGTTAATAATTAGCATAAAAAATATGTCACAAGTAATTGATGTCGAAAAAATGGAAACAATTAGGAAAATTAAAAAAAATATTCCTATTTTAATTGCTGTATTTGTAATAATAGTTGCTCTATTCGCTAGTGTAGGCACAATTGGTGCTGGTGAAAGAGGGGTCTTGTTGCAATTTGGGGCAGTACAAAAAAGAGTTATTGGTGAAGGTCTGTATTTTACTATACCGTTTGTGCAGACTGTTCAAAAAATGGACGTGAAAATTCAGAAAGATGAGGTGTCGGCTAGTGCATCTTCTAAGGATTTGCAGATTGTCACTTCAGCGATTGCAATTAATTATCATTTAGTGCCTGAAGCAGTCAATAATATTTGGCAAGAAGTGGGCAAAAACTATAATCAAAGAATTATTGCTCCAGCTATTCAAGAAGCAGTTAAAGCAATAACCGCAAAATATACGGCTGAAGAATTAATTACTAAAAGAGAAATTGTTAAAGAAGATATTAAAACTAATTTAACTGAAAGATTATCACGAAATGATATTGCGGTAGTTGAGATCAATATTACTGCTTTTGATTTTTCACGTGCCTTTAATGATGCCATTGAAGCAAAGGTAACAGCAGAGCAACTCAAATTAAAATCAGAGAGGGATCTAGAGAGGATTAGGATTGAGGCCGACCAAAGAGTGGTAGAGGCAGAAGGTAAGGCTAAAGCGATTAAGACTGAAGCTGAAGCCTTAAACTCTAATCCAAAGGTGGTTGAGCTACGATGGATTGAGAAATGGAATGGTGAAACACCACAATATTGGGGAGGGGCTACCCCGTTTATTGGTCTACCCCAAGAGATTAAATAGGGTGCTAATAAAATAAAGATTAATTTGGTATAAAGCAAAACAGACTAATTGGTCTGTTTTGTTTCAGCTTGATATAAAATTGGATACTTTTATACTCTTCTTTTTATTCTAACTATTAACATTTTTTAACTCTATGTTTGTTTTAAACCGTGAGCTACACTTTCATGATAGCCAGCACTACTAATTTCAATAAAATCTGCTTTACCCTTCAAGGCCTCAATATTTTTTGCTCCAAGATAAGTCATCCCAGATGATAGTCCACCAAGGAGACGGATAATTATTGGCGCCACTGGTCCTTTATAAGGAATCTTAGTCATTTCTCCTTCTACATGTATCACCTCTTTTTCTTTAGAGCCATCTAAAGCCATTTTTTTGATCGTGGCTAAATAGCTAGCCATGCCTCGATAATCTTTATATTTCTTGTCATTAATTATAATCATTTTTCCTGGACATTCATCGGTAGCTGAAAAAAATGAACCAGACATGATAGTATTGGCGCCAGCTCCGATAGCTTTGACTATATCACCAGAACTTTCAAAGCCTCCATCAGCACAGAGAGGCACTCTCCCTTGGCTGGCTTCATAAACATCCATGATAGCAGTTAATTGAGGGACTCCGGTGCCAGCCATTATTCTAGTAGTGCACATGGATCCAGGGCCGATACCAATTTTAATAGCATCAGCTTTTTTACTAATAAAATATTCAGCTGCATCTTTAGTGGCAATGTTGCCAACCATTACATCAATTTTAGGGTAGTTTTCTTTAATATAGTCTAAAGTTTTACCCACTCTTTTAGAGTGTCCATGAGCTACATCTAAAACTAAAATATTTACCCCTACCTCAGATAGAGCTTTAATTCTTTCTTCGTAATCTTTAACACCAATGGCGGCTGCCGTAATTAAATTATGAGCTTTAACTTTTTCTACCTCAACTTTCTGATCTGCAATGCTTAAAAAACGATGAATAACACCTAGTCCACCAAGACGGCCAATAGCGATTGCCATGTCGCTTTCGCAGATAGTATCCATATTAGCAGCGATTATAGGAATATCTAACTTATAGTTACTGCTTACTTGTGTTTGAAAGCTAACATCGCGCCGAGAACGGATGCGATTATATTTAGGAATGATTAGGACATCATCAAATGAATACCCACGAGCAATAATTCTAGCCATAATTTAAAAAATTAATTATTTTTATTTATACCTTGTCTATTATGACTTCTTATTTGCTTTAAGTAAAGGGACATTACTTTATTTGTAAATTTTATTAAATTTTTTTGCTTATAATCATCTTTTTATACTATAATAATAAATATGAATCAAAAAGAAGCTTTTAAAATTCTTAATTCAGGTCATAATGTTTTGTTGACCGGAGCGGCTGGAAGTGGAAAAACATATTTGTTGAATAAATATATTAATTCGCTTAGAGAGCAAGGGATTGCTGTCGCGATTACCGCCTCCACCGGCATTGCGGCTACTCATCTGGGCGGGCGAACTATTCATTCTTGGTCAGGAATAGGGATAAAAGATGAATTAACCCGTAAGGATTTACAGAATTTAGCAAAAAAAACATATCTTAAAAAACAGTTTGAAAAAACTGAAGTTTTAGTTGTAGATGAAATATCAATGCTTTCCGCTTACCATTTAGACATGATAAATTTAGTTTGCCAAACAATGAAAAAAAACTCCCTCCCCTTTGGTGGTATACAAGTTATATTGTCGGGCGATTTTTTTCAATTACCACCAATTAACAGAAATTCGAATAAGATAAAGTTTATAAATAGAGCAGAAGTCTGGCAAGAGATGGACATTAGAGTTTGCTATTTAACCGATCAATATCGTCAGAGTGATAAAATTTTTTCCACTTTATTAAACAACCTGAGATTAAATAAATTAGGAGAAGAAGGCTTGAAACTTTTAAAATCAAGAATTAGTGAGAATCAAAAAGAATATAGTAGCATGAAAATAACTAAACTTTATACTCATAATATCGATGTTGATCGGGTAAATCAATTAGAATTAGATAAGATTGAAGCAGAGGAAAAAATTTATCAAATGACGTCTCAGGGCGAAGAAAATTTAATTAAGGTTTTAGAAAAAAATTGTTTAGCCCCACAAAAACTAGTCCTAAAAAAAGGAGCTTTAGTAATGTTTGTAAAGAACAAATTTGTTAATGATCGAGTAGTTTACGTAAATGGCAGTATTGGCTTAGTGATTGGCTTTAATGTTAATTACTATCCTAGGGTACGATTACACAGTGGCGATGTCATCGATGTCGTACCTGATAGTTGGCAAATAAATGATAATAATGAACAGGTCTTAGCAAAAATAAATCAGCTACCACTACGCTTAGCTTGGGCAATAACAATTCATAAAAGCCAAGGTATGACTCTGGATGAGGCAGTAATCGATTTAAGCCAATCTTTTAGTTACGGCATGGGTTATGTAGCTCTTTCACGACTCAAAAATTTAGAAGGATTACATCTTTTAGGTATTAACGACTTAGCCTGCCAAGTAGATCCGCAGATATTACAATATGATCAAGAGCTTTTGAATCTATCAGAAGAAGCGAAGAAAAATAAGAAGTCTGTTTGGCGAAAAGAACAGGGTAATTTAGATATTTTTAATTAAATACAATTATAAGTTCTTTAATCTTAGCCTTTTAAGGTTTTTTTTGTTATACTTTAGAATAGCTTAATCAATTTTATTCATAATTTATAAATTAATATGGTTAATTTAACAGGAAAGGTGGCTTTAGTTACTGGCGCTGCTCATGGTATTGGTCGGGGCATAGCTTTAAATCTAGCTAAACTAGGAGCACAGGTAATTGTAAGCGACATTAATTTAGCTGACGCTAAAATCGTTTCACATGAAATTAAGGCCATGGGCGCAAGCGCTATTGCTATAAAGTGTGATGTTAGTCTGAAGCACGAGGTTGATACTCTATTTAAAAGGGCATTAAAACATTTTGCTAAATTGGATATTTTAATTCATAATGCGGGCATTTACCCTTATAAGAAATTTGCTGAGCTTAATGAAGCAGATTGGGATAAGGTTATGGCGGTTAATTTAAAGAGCGCCTTCTTTTGCTCACAAGCTGCGAGCAAGGTAATGAAACCTAATTCTAAAATAGTCCATATTTCTTCTATGGCAGCTTTCATTGGTTATCCAGGTTTTAGTCATTACTGTGCCTCTAAAGCTGGCATGAATGGCTTTGTAAGAG
Organism: uncultured Gammaproteobacteria bacterium; assembly: GCA_964446775.1. Lineage (GTDB taxonomy): Bacteria > Patescibacteriota > Patescibacteriia > Patescibacteriales > UBA12465. The sequence continues at coordinate 5,334 of CAYURA010000038.1, forward strand.
CCTTAGCCTTAGAACTCGCAACTAGTAAAATTAATGTTAATGCGCTTGCTCCAGGCATAATTGATAATACCGGAGAAATCATTAAATCTTCTAAAAAAGAGCAAAAGTCTAGCTCTAACTTAATCCCCTTGGGCCGAGTTGGTACTCCAGCTGATATTGCTGAGGTAGCCTCTTTTTTAGCCTCTGACTGTGCTAGCTATATCACCGGGCAGACAATTATTGTTGATGGTGGCTATACTTTAAATTAATTTCTTTTATTTTTTATAATTTAATTTTAAAAATATGCCAGTAGAAGTGCCTTTCAATCAAACAGAAATTAATGAAAGAGAGAAAAGGATAGAGCAATCTTTAGCTAAGTTTAAGGATTTGTTAGCTACAAGGTTCAATCAAGAAGAATTGTCTAAAATAAATACAGCTTTAAATCTAATGTTAGAAATTCATTTACCTCAAAAAGACCGTGCTGATGGGAAGCCTTTCATTCAGCACCCTTTAGAGGTAGCTAGCAAAGTTATTGAAATAGGTGATAAATTAACTCCTGATTTAGTAATTTCTGCTTTACTTCATGACTCAATAGAAGATATGCCGGAAATCATATTTGCAAAACGAGCAAATAAAAAATTCCCTAATCATAATTACAAGCTGACAATTAATGAATATTTGAAAAAAAATTATTTGCAAATTTTTCGAGATTGGTCATTTAAAGAAATTGATCAAGAATATGGTTCAAGAGTGTCATATTATTTAGATAATCTTACAAATCATGATTTTGATTCATTAACTGAAGAATTGCCTGGTTTATCACTTGAGGAAAAAAATGCTTTAAAGAATGGACTTTATGCTGATCATGTTGAAGATATTATTAAAGACCCTGATTTATGTCTTTTGAAATATGCTGATTTTTCAAGCAATATAGACTTGTCCAGCTTAGCCCCAGAGAGTGAAAAATATTTAAAATTAAAAAGGAAATACGCCTCTGTTATTCTAATCTTTATTGACCAGTTAAAAAAAATAGAAAGAAATCATCAGTTATTTGATCGTAAAGAGATGATTATCGCAGATCTTAAAAATGTCTATGAGCAACAATATAAATCATCTTCAAATGTTTAAATTATTTAATTTTATTGTCAGCTGGTAATAAATTGTTAATTTCAATTGATGAGCTTAAATATTATTAATTTAATTTATCAATTTTAAAGGCAAGTTGATAC
>CAYURA010000039.1:0-6454 GCA_964446775.1 uncultured Gammaproteobacteria bacterium
AGCTAATTTTACCACTACTTCTTAGTTTTCCACCACACTAGATATTATAGAGCCAATTATTTTTGCTTATTTATAAAACATTTTAAAGTATCAGGGGCAGTAATTGTAAATTCTTTTTTTTCTCCATTTAAATCAGGAAAAATTAATTTTTTGGCATACAAATATACGCGGTTTAACTCTTGTTTTTGATTTTTTCTAATTGTTTTAGTTGTTCCGTATAAATTATCACCTAGGATAGGATAGCCATAAGCGGCTAGATGGACTCTAATTTGGTGAGTTCTCCCGGTTACTATGATTATGCTTATAACACTTACATGAGGCCATTTTTTAATAACTGAAAACTTGGTCAGTGCCTCTTTAGATTTAGTTCTGGCCTTCTCATTACCTCTTTCACGATTTGATATTTTACTTTTATTTTCTTTGCTTGTTAAGGGTAAGGCGGCCATTTTAAAACCTGATTTGGCCCTTGTAATAGGGAATGTTATCTCTACTTCATCTTTACTAGGTGAGCCATAAATAATAGCTTCATATTCTTTATGTATTTTTCTGTTTTTAAATAAATTTTTAAAATATTCGAAGCTTTTTTGATTTCTAGCGATAATAAGTAAACCGCTAACTTCTTTATCTAGGCGGTGAACAATACCTGGCCGATTTTCATCTTCGCCAACTAATTTTATTTCAGGATAATTGTTTAATAAAATATCAGCTAAACTGACCTCATCTTTATTATGTGATTTATGGGTAATTAAATTAGCCGGTTTATTAACTATTAAATAATCAGGATCTTCGTAGACTATGATAATATCTCCTGAATTTGATTTTAATTTCTTCATATAGTTTTTATTCGTTTTTACTAAATATTAATTTTAAATCATTCCTGTTAAATGCTCTAAGAAATAATAGAGCTAACAAATAAATTGTACTTGCAATAATAATGGTAAACATTAAACCTAAATTATTAGATAGACATGAAGTAGGTTTAAAGTATAGGAAAATAGACATAATAAAAGAGGCCAAAATAGCCTTTAGCAAGCCCTTAAAGTTTAGTTTAAATTTTAAATAACGGCAGATATATATTCCAGTTAAAATAGCAATTAAAGATTCGCTGTAAATAGTTATAACAGCAGCGCCATAATATGAAAATTTAGGAATTAGAATTAAGTAGCCTATTAAAGAGCTAATGCTGGTGAGAACATAAATCCAAATAATCTTTTTTTGTTTTTTTACAGCAATTACTGCATGCGACATCATATTGCCTAAAAAAATAGCAGCAATTGCTAAAATTAATAATCTAAATATATTAGACGCCCCAATAAAATCATGGCCAGCCACTAAAACCATAATGTCATCTGCTAAAAATTGAGCGCCAACCACCATTGGAATTGCAGCTATAGCTAAGACATCGAAGGATTTTTGTAATAAATTATTAAATTTTAGGTGATCTTTCTTTTGCCAAGCAATGACCATTAATGGTAAAATCACACCAGCAAACATAAATGGTAAAGAACTGAGTACATCAATTATTTTATAGGCTGCCCCATATAAACCTACCTCAGCTTGGCTTTTAAATAAAGATAGAATAAGCGTGTCAGCTTTTAAGTAAATTAAATTAAAAGCGATAGTGATAGCTAATGGCCAAGATAGTTTCATTATATGTTTCCATTGAGAAGGTTCAAACAATGGCTTAATGTGAGCAAACTGTCGGGCAAAAATGAAGTGCATCACGAAACTAGCTAAGCTAGAGATAGTAGTAGTGGCTAACATGCCATTAAGACCCCAATTTAATTTAACGCTTAAGATAACTCCTAATAACATTATGACCCTACTTAAAGTTTCAGCCCAGGCTACGCGGCTCATTTTTAAGCGTGTTTGAAAAAGGCCGACCATTATTTGGTTTAAAGCGTTAAAGATAAAAGAGGCGGCAGCTATGAGTACTCCTAATTTAATGCCATCACTATAATCAAAAAAGATGACTAGGATGGGGGCTAGACTAATAAATATTATAGAAGATAAGAGGCGTAGTCCAAATAAATTACCCAGAGTTCTAGTTTCTTTCTCTTTATTCTCACCGAGCATTTGCACGGTTACTAAGGTTAAGCCAAGATCTGCAAAGATAGCAAAAAAGGATAAAAAAGTAATAACGGTTGTATATTCACCGAAACCGCTTTGACCCAATTCTCTGGTCATGATAGAAAAAGCAAAGAGGTTTAAACTAGTAGCCAATACTTTTCCGATAACTTGAACTAAAGTATTATCGAATATTCGTTTTTTTAAATTCATGTAAATACAACTACTTTAATGGATATTAATCAAAGATCCAAGTCATAGTTATTAGAACGATTGTTTTATTAAGAAATATTTAGTATAATCATATCATAATAATAAATATATGCGTATTATTTTAAAACATTTTTTTTCATTGATTATTTTGTCTACTGTTTTTACTCTAAGTATATTTTTTGGAACTGATGCAGGGGCAACTAGCTCTAGTCTTATGGAGAACCAGGTGGGAATGGCAGATGTTGAGCTTGTTTATGGAGCTCCAAAAGATATTCGAGTTAGTATTATTAAAGTTATTCAGATAGTTTTAGGTTTTTTGTCTCTAATCTTTTTAATACTAATAGTTTTAGCTGGATTTAATTATATGACTGCTGCTGGTAATGAAGATAAGGTTAAGAAGTCAATTAAACAAATTTCACAGGCAACGATAGGTTTAATTATTGTTATCTCTGCTTGGGGAATCAGTTTAATGGTTCTAAATATTTTTAAAGCAGCGTCAAAAGGGCAAGACTTTTACACCTAGTCATAATTAATATCCATTAAGCGGTTTATAAGGGTTTAATATTTTTGACATTTTATATTTTTATTGTTATTATGACTAAATAAGGCTAATTGGATGACAATTAGCTTTTATTCTATAATTTTAAAAAAATAACTTATTTGTATACAAATTATATGTCCGAATTAACTAATGCAATTAAACAAGTTTGTGAAGAAAAAAATTTAGATTACGGAGCAGTTGTTAATACAATTGAATTAGCCTTAGCAGCTGCCTACCGTAAAGATTATGGTGAAAAAAATCAGAATGTCAAGGTTAATTTTGATCCAGTAACTGCTAAGTCTGAAATATTTGATGTGAAAACAGTGGTTGAGGATCTAGCTAAGGAAGAAGAGGAAGAGATGCTTAAGAGTTTACATGATCCAAGTTATAAAAGAGAGGAGAGGGTGATAGTTTTGGAAGAAGGAGAAGAAAAGGAAAAAAGATTTAATCCCAAAACAGATATTCAGATTAAAGAGGCAATTATTCTAAAACATGGCGCTAAAGTTGGTGATGAAATAATGACTGAATTACCAATTCCAGAAAGCTATGGTCGGATGGCGGCTCAAACAGCAAAGCAAGTTATTATTCAAAAATTGCGAGAAATGGAAAGAGATATGATTCTTCATGAGTTTAAGGACAAAGAACATGAAGTAGTTGGTGGTATAGTACAACGGCGCGAGGGTCGTTTAGTTTTTGTTGACCTGGGTAAAGCAATTGGCATTTTACCCTCAGAAGAGCAAATTTTTACTGAAAGATACTTGCCAGGAGAAAGGGTGAAAGTTTATATTAAAGAAGTTCGTGAGGGACATAAGGGTCCAGAAATAATATTATCTCGAAGAAGTGAGGAGATTTTAAAGAAAATTTTTTATTTAGAAATTCCAGAAATAGCCAATGGTTTAGTTGAGATTAAGGCGGTTGCTCGTGAGGCAGGCTCTAGATCTAAGGTGGCTATATATACTGAGGCAGAAAATGTTGATCCAGTTGGTTCTTGTGTTGGTCAAAGAGGTTCAAGAATTCAGACAATCATTAATGAACTAGGTGGGGAAAAAGTTGATATTATTGAGTATAATGAGAATCCTTTAAAGTTTATTGCTAATTCATTATCACCAGCTAAAGTTTTACAGATTGAACTCAATGAAGCTGAACATAAGGCTACTGTTAAAGTTAGTTCTGACAAGTTATCTTTGGCGATCGGTAAAAGTGGCCAGAATGTTCGTTTAGCGGCTCATTTAACAACTTGGCGAATTGATATTATTGAAGCCACAGAGGACGGTGAAGAGAAAATTATTGTAGCAAGTGATGATGTCGTGTCGCTGCCTGAAGAGAAGGTTGATGGACAAGGAATAGATGAAGAGATGGCGGAAGAAAATACAGATAAAAAGGAAACTAAAACAACTGAGACTGAGAAGGGGAAAAAAGAGAAAAAAGAGAAGAAACTGAAGTTTGATAAATAAAAATGATAAACAAAATATTATAAATTTAATTTTAATCTTATGTTAATTGAATTAATGATTATTATTAGCGCTCTTATTGCCATTGCTTATGGCGCTATTATGATTGTCTCTATTTTACGATTGCCTGAAGGTAATGAAAAAATGAAAGAAATTGCCCACGCTATTCAAGTCGGGGCTAAAGCTTTTTTAAATAGACAATATATTACAGTCTCTATAGTGGCCTTAGTTTTATTTATAATTATTATTTTCGTTCCATCACTAGGATGGTACACTGCTTTAGCATTCTTGGCTGGTGCAATTCTATCAGCTTTGGCTGGTTATATCGGGATGTTTGTGTCTGTTAGAGCTAATGTAAGAACAGCTGAGGCAGCTCGAGGTGGCTTGCAAAAGGCCTTAAACGTGGCAGTAAGAGGAGGAAGCGTTACTGGTATGTTAGTTGTTGGCCTAGCCCTATTAGGCACTGCTGGCTTCTATTTTCTAACTAATAATTTACCTAACAATGAGAGCCTTCATGCTTTAATTGGCTTTGCTTTTGGTGGCTCATTAATTTCAATTTTTGCTCGTTTAGGTGGTGGTATTTATACCAAGGCCGCTGACGTGGGGGCTGATTTAGTAGGTAAAGTGGAGGCAAACATTCCTGAGGACGACCCTCGTAATCCAGCGGTTATTGCTGATAATGTTGGTGATAATGTTGGTGATTGCGCTGGCATGGCAGCTGATTTATTTGAAACTTATGCTGTTACTTCTATTGCTGCCATGATTTTAGGATCTTTAATGTTTGCTAATAACAGTTTAATTGAGGCTAAAAGTATTATATTATTACCATTGGCCTTGGGAGCAGTGTCTATTATCGCTTCAATTATCGGTATTTTCTTTATTCGTCTAGGGAAAAAGAAGAATATTATGAAAGCTTTGTATAAGGGATTAATTGTAGCTGGACTTTTATCAGCTATTATTTTTTATCCAGTCATTCAATCTTTTATTGGTGATTCAGCCCTTGCTTTAAATATTTATTTGGCTGCTTTGATTGGTTTAGTGGTAACTGCTTGTTTGGTTGTAATTACTGAGTATTATACTTCAACTGCTTTTAAGCCAGTTAAAGAAATAGCAGAAGCATCTCAAACTGGCCATGGTACCAATGTTATTGCAGGTTTAGCTGTTTCAATGCAATCTACTGCTTGGCCAATTATCGTTATTGTTGCTGCCATGCTAGGATCCTTTGCTTTTGCTGGTCTTTATGGAATTGCTATTGCAGCTGTTTCAATGTTGTCAATGGCGGGCATTATAGTAACTATTGATGCCTATGGACCAATTACTGACAATGCTGGTGGTATAGCCGAAATGGCAGAACTTGGTGATGATGTGCGAAATATAACTGATCCTTTAGATGCTGTTGGTAATACAACTAAGGCGGTTACTAAAGGCTATGCTATTGGTTCAGCTGCTTTAGCTGCTTTAGTCCTTTTTGCTGACTTCACTTATAAAATTACGGACTTAGGTGGTAGTGCACAATTTATAATTAATAACCCTTATGTTTTAGCAGGCTTATTTATTGGTGGATTATTACCATATCTATTCGCTGCCATGGCCATGAAATCAGTTGGTCGAGCAGCTGGTGCGGTGGTAGAAGATGTGCGTAAACAATTTAAAGAAAAGCCGGGTATTATGGATTATACTGAAAAGCCAGATTATGGTCGTACTGTAGACATTGTCACCAAATCAGCTATTAAAGAGATGATTTTACCTGCCCTTATACCAATATTAGCGCCAATTTTTGTTGGTTTTGGATTTAATTTATTTGGCGCTGGGCATGGCGTAGAGGCTTTAGGAGGCTTGCTGGTCGGTTCAATTATAACTGGTGTTTTTGTGGCTATTTCAATGACTTCTGGTGGTGGCGCCTGGGATAATGCTAAAAAGTATATTGAATTAGGTTTTTTTGGCGGCAAAGGTTCTGATGCTCATAAAGCAGCAGTTACTGGTGATACGGTCGGTGACCCCTATAAAGATACAGCGGGCCCAGCTATTAATCCGATGATTAAGGTATTAAATATCGTTGCTTTATTAATTATTGGCCTATTAATACTCTAAGACCTTATTTAAATATTAATGATTGACATAAAAAAGCGTCTATCGAGTTATAGATGCTTTTATTATTTAAGCTCTAATTATATTTTTTAGT
>CAYURA010000040.1:0-6188 GCA_964446775.1 uncultured Gammaproteobacteria bacterium
TTAAAAGTTAAGAATAGATATCAAAAGCAAAAAGCCCTTTAAAGGGCTTTTATCTAGAAAGTGGAATCATTGGTGGTCTTTGACCTGAACTTCCCGTTGACGATGATTCAGATTGAACTTTATTTTTATTCATTAAATCTTTAACTGAAGTTACCGGCTTCTGGACCGCAGAACTATAGTCTTCTGGTGGAGCAGAAAGACTGCTCAGGCCTGGACCACGCGGCCTATCGTTGTGACTAGCTAAACCAGTCATAACAATCTCTTCATTATCAGCCTTAATAATCCTAATTTTTGAATCCTTCTCATTATTTTCACTACCAGCAGCTAAATGATTAATAATCTTTTTCATTGTATTTACCTGATCTGAATTAAATTTTGATCCTCGCTTCATTTGGCTCAACGCATTTTCTTGTTGAGATTTACTAAAAGAACCACTGCGGATAGCGTACTGATAGTTTTTAATTGCGTTAATAATAGACTTTTGATTATCTGATATTGCTGCAATTTTGCTGTCTCTAGTGCTTAGTTTCTTAAATTTTACATCAAAATTATCTACTTTAAATTTTTTACCCCCACCAGGGAGTTTATTAATATAACTCATAAAAAATAATTATTTTTCTAGTATAATAAGTTCCCGCCAAACTTTCTGGCCAGGGCGACTATACAACAAGGTTTGACGAGGACTAATTTTAAATTTTTGTGAATTAATCAAGTTATCCGGTAAAGGATCTATTAAACGCCATTTATCTAAATTAAGCTGTAAATAATGTTTACCAAAAAATACTGGCCAAACCATAATCGCTCTAGCCCTTGGTTTCATGATTTGATAAAAAGCAGTTAAAGATTGGTTATATAGATCTTCAAGCTCTCTCAATATCAAAGGTAAATCACTAAGACCACGTTGCGGGCCTAAATATGGTTCTGAGATAATTGCAGCTACTGTATTTGGCTTAAAGAACTGAACTAAACGACTCGCGTTCTTAATATAAAATTTAGGTTTTGTTTCTAATTTATATAAATCTCTAATCCATTCAGCATTAACCCGGCTATCATTTATAGCTTTCTCCGATAAATCTGTTCCCATTAAATTAGGGTAACCCATAAGCATCGCCTCGGTAATAATCGTACCAGAACCACAAAAAGGGTCTAGAATTAAGCCGTTCAATTCTTCAGGTCGAGCTAGATTTATCATTATTTGTGCTAATTTTGGAGGTAACATACCAGAGCGATCATCTCTGCTAGGGCGACCATAATCTCGACGCGATAAATCCTTATAGTCTTGAATCGCTAAAGTTCGCGCAATAGCAATATCAGCTCCATCTTGATACAAAATTAATTCTGTTCCTTTACTTAGCAACTTATTCTGCCCCACGATAACAGTGGATAATGTTTTTTCTTTGCTCGTCACTAACCTTGAGGAAACGCCTAAATTATTCAGCTCCTTTTTGGCTTGTAAACCAATCTTCTCTGCCTGAAAACGACCACCAAGACCTTGGTCAGAAATACCGAAAACCAATTTACCTTGACCTCTTTTAGCTTTACTAATAATTATTTTACTTATACTCTTGGCTAAACCAATAAATGACGTGTTAATCGCTATTCTTTCTTCAATAATAGCTATTTTCAAGACACCGCCTAAATTCTTAATTAAATTATCAACATTAAAATCAATATCTTTTACTAATAGAATTGTTTCATCATGCCAAAATAAATTTTTATTACCTAAAACAGCGGCTATTTCTGCCACTGACCAAGCTGGATGGCTACCTAAAATAAAAATATGTTCCATATATCTATACTATGCCTTAAGTCTTGCTTTTTTTCAAGCATTATGATAACTTAATTAGATAATATAATATTTATATATCTTTCCCATATTCTCGGCCTATCCAAGAATAATTTCTTACATTTGTAAAGAAATTAAAGGTATTCTCAAGAACCCTAATTCTATAGAATACTTGGGTTTTTATTTAATAACGAGCGTTATAAAAAAGTTAAGCTAAACTTACACTATTTTTAAGCTCAATATGCTAAACTATGTCCAAGACAAAAAAAAGTAGTTTAACCCGCTACGAAATGCTCTTCATCATTCCTAATCATTACACAGAAGATGAGGCTAAAGAAATAATTAATAAAACAGAAAAATTATTAAAGAAAAATAATAGCGATATTGTCTATCGAGAATACTGGGGCAAAAAAAAATTAGCCTACTCAATTAATCAAAATCATTACGGCTATTACGGACTCTGTGAATTTAACACTGAAAAAATAAATATACGTGAACTTAATCGATTATTAGGACTATCTAAAGAGATTTTACGACATCAGATTGTCACCATCCCTGCTTTAAGTGATGAGGAGAGGGCTCGCCTGAAGGAAAGACAAGAAGACGTAGCTAACAAAACAAAAAAAGAAAAATCTAATCCTAAAGAAAAATTAGACAAAGAAACTGATAAAAAAGAAGTTAAAGATAAAAAAGAAACTGATAGTAAAGCAAAACAAAAAACTGATTTGAAAGACTTAGACGAAAAACTAGCTGGCATTATTAATGCTAAAGATCTTGTATAAATTAATCTTCTTAATTTTATAAGCGCGATTATAAAGTTAAGTGCTTAAAAAAATATGAATCTAAACAAAGCAATGGTCATTGGTAATTTGACTCGTGACCCAGAACTTAAAACAACTTCTTCTGGGCAAAATATAGCCTCCTTCAGTGTAGCCACTAACATGACTTGGACTGATAGCTCTGGCCAACAACAAAAAAAAGTTGAATTCCACAATATTGTTGCTTGGAGAAAATTAGCTGATATTTGTGGTCAATATCTAAGAAAAGGCTCTAAAGTCTATATTGAGGGGAGACTACAAACTAATGATTGGTTGGGTCAAGATGGCTCAAAGAGATATCGTACTGATATTATCTTAGAGAATCTAATCATGTTAGATAAAGCTAATACTAATACTGGGCCAGGTAATACTTTTACTCCAAATCAAGCTATAACACAAAAACCAGAAGAAGACCTACCTACAATCAATGCTGATGAAGAGGAAATTAGTGTAAAGGATATCCCTTTTTAATAAATAATAAAATATAATATTTAATATGAAAAATAAACAAAAAGACTGCTTTTTTTGCGTCAATCAAATTGAAGTAGATTATAAAGATGTTAGAACCTTGCGACGCTTTCTAAATTTCTATATGAAGATTTTACCCGGGGACAGAACTGGCGTCTGCGCTTGGCACCAACGTAAACTAAGCCAAGCAATAAAGAGAGCTCGAGTCATGTCGCTTTTATCACCAACTCACAAATAAAAGCTATGTTAAATTTTAATGAAATAAAAATTGGACGTATTATACTTTTAAACGAGGAGCCCTATATTATTATCAAATCTGACCATCATCAAATGGGCAGAGGTGGCGCCGTTTTAAAAATTAAATGCCGCAATTTAATTACTGGAAATGTCTTAGAAAAAACTTTTCAAGGCACAGAAAAAGCAGAAGAAGCTGCTACTGAACGTAAAAAAGCTAATTTTTTATATAAGAGTAAAGATGAGGCTTATTTCATGGATAACAAGACTTTTGAACAATTCAGCCTTGATCTTGAAGAGTTAGGTGATAAGATGCAATTTCTAAAGGATGGTACTGATGTTAATGTTTTATATTTTAATAGCAAACCAGTTAGTTTAGAGCTGCCAATTAAAATGGAATTCAAGGTAATTTCAGCTCCTCCTGGAGTTAAGGGAAATTCAGCTGGTAATGTAAGTAAGCAAATAGAGATTGAAACCGGCGCTATAATTAATGCTCCAATGTTTGTTGAAGAAGGAGACCTTATTAGAATTAATACCGAAACTGGTGAATACGTAGAAAGGCTTAGTTAAATAATATTTCTCAAAAAAACGCCGATAAGGCGATTTTTTTTAATTTTAACCAATCGACAGATGGTTTTTTCGTGCTATAATTAATGCTATGAATATCCTAATAGTCATTGCCGTATTTATCTTTATTGCCCTAGCTATTTTTAAGTTAGAATGGGCCCTTTTTATTACTTTGATTCTGCTTCCCAGCTACTTAATTAGATTCAAAATAGGTCCAATCCCCACTACTTTTTTAGAAATAATGATTCTCACCGTATTTATCACCTGGTTTATTAAAAATAAGCCTTGGTTAAGGTTGAAAAAAAATGCTTGGCAGAAGAGAAGTAAAAAATATCCTTATTATTTAGAAATTTCCGCCATACTCATTATAGCTTGGATAGGCCTAGCCATCGCTGAATTTAACTTCAGCTCACTAGGCATATTTAAAGCATATTTTCTTGAACCAATAATGCTCTATTTAGTCATAATTAACTATGGTAAAGGATCAGAAAAAAAATTTATTTGGCCCCTGGTTATTTCAGCTCTATTGATCTCAATTTTTGCTATTTATCAACAAATAACAGGATCTTTCATTATTAATCCCTTTTGGGCTGCCCTAGAAACTAGGCGAGTAACTTCAGTATTCCCCTATCCTAATGCTCTTGGCCTATATTTAGCTCCAATATTTTTTCTGACTTTTTCTCTTTTCTATTCCTATCCAAAACACAGTAATTTGTTAGTAGCTAGCAAAAAAATATTACTTATATTAACCGCTATAGGCTCCATTTTAGCAATATTTTTTGCTCGATCCGAGGGCGCTTTAATTGGCATTCTAGGAGCCGTTTTTATTGTTGCTTTTTTAGCTAATAAAAAGAGCCATAAATTAGCTATAGGCCTCTTTGTGCTCATAATAATAGGCTTAATTAGCCACCCTCCAGCTTGGGATTATACTAAGAAAAAACTTACGCTAATGGATTTAAGCGGACAAATAAGAAGGCAACAATGGTCAGAAACAATGACCATGTTAAATGATGGACGCTTAATCACTGGTGCCGGCTTAAATAATTATCAAATAGCTGTGGCTCCATTCCATCAAGATGGAATATTCGTAAAAAATGATGACCCAGAATGGCATCGCCACGTAGTCTGGAACGAAGAATATCGCAAAAAAATGTGGCAACCAGTAGAAATATACCTTTATCCGCACAATATATTTTTAAACTTTTGGAGTGAGATAGGGCTTTTTGGCGCTCTTTTATTTACCTGGTTAATTATTCGCTACTTTTATGATTCAATAAAACTACTGAAAATAAATGATAAAAAGAAAAAAAATTTAATCCTCGGACTTATTGGTGCAATGTCGGCTTTAGTAATCCATGGTCTAGTCGATGTTCCCTATTTTAAAAATGATTTAGCCATCCTATTCTGGCTCCTTATTGCCCTGATTGGGATTATTAAGCTTAAACAAAAAGAAAAAATATGATTTACTTAACAAAATATCTAGCTCAAGCTGGGATTGCCAGTCGTCGTCAAGCTGAAGAGTTGATTAAAAAAAATAAAGTAACAGTTGATGGGGAAAAAGCTTTCCTAGGCATGATGGTTAATGGCGAAGAAGATATTAGAGTGAGCAACCATAGAGTTGATCAAGTCTTAGCCGCTAGTCAATTGGTTATTGCCCTTCACAAACCACTAGGCTATACCTGCACCAACCGCCAATTTAAGAATGAGGATAACATTTTTTCTCTCCTGCCTGAGAAATACAAAAATCTCATTATTGCTGGACGATTGGACAAAGAAAGTCGCGGACTTATTCTCCTCACCAATGACGGCAATCTAGCTAATATGATAACCCACCCAAAATTTGGCCATGATAAAAAATACTTAGTCCGTTTTAAACGAGAAGATGAATTGCAGCTCAATGAAAAAGATTTATATAAAAGAGCTAAAGATGGTATTAAAACAGAAGAAGGTGATATTCTAACTGCTAAGAGCATCCGCCAAGAAGGAAGCCGCTGGGCCATTACTTTAGGCGAAGGTAAGAAGCGACATATTCGTCGACTTTTTTCTGGTATGGGATTACAGGTATCTGATTTGCAAAGAGTTAATATTGGCCAACTTGGTTTAGGTGGTCTAGCTATTGGACAATGGAAAATATTATCGGCCAAAGATATTAAAAAGATTAGCAACTAACAAGATCTCTTGAGGAGAGGTGACTGAGTGGTTGAAAGTACCGCTCTCGAAAAGCGGCAAGGGTGAAAGCCCTTCGGGAGTTCGAATCTCCCCCTCTCCGCAACATCGTGCTAGCACGATGTACTTAAAAACGGGGCTTTTTGAAG
>CAYURA010000041.1:0-5925 GCA_964446775.1 uncultured Gammaproteobacteria bacterium
AATCAACTAATGTTTAATAAAATGATATATTTTTTCGTCATTCTTATGATCAATGAGATAAATGCTCATTAATCATAATTTTAAAAAAATAGGGATTTATTCCCTATTTTTTTAAGTATTCAAATATTTTAACTAGTATCACATCATCTTTTTGCGAATAAAAGCAGGCACACTCAAATCATCTTCATTTTTATCTTCAGTATCAAAATAATCGTCTGTTTCCTTTTCTGATTTCTTCTCTACTATTGGTCTTAATGGAATATTTTTCACTGCTGGAGTCTTAGTTTTTTTATTCCCCCAAGGTGAAGTGCTGATGCTATCTTTTTCCTTTTCACTTTCAATAAATGGATTAGGAGTATAGCTCTTGGCTTCACTTGTTAAATTAGTTTTCGTTTTTCCATCGAAACCAGTGGCGACCACTGTAATTTTTATTTCATCTTTCATTTTCTCATCAATTACAGCTCCAAAAATAATTTTAGCGTCTTCATCAGCTGCAGAGGTGATAACTTTAGCTGCATCACTAACCTCATTCATACTAAGATCTGGTCCACCAGTAATGGTAAATACTATGCCTCGAGCCCCGTCAATAGACATGTCTAATAAATTAGAATTTATAGCCGCCTTAGCCGCTTCAATCGCTTTATTCTCGCCGTTAGCTTGACCAATACCCATTAAGGCTGAGCCTGCATTGGCCATGACTGCCTTAACGTCAGCAAAGTCAGCGTTAATAACACCTGGAACAGTAATAATTTCAGCAATGCCCTGGACTCCTTGTCTTAAGACATCGTCAGCCACTTGGAAAGCTTCCAAAAGTGTGGTTCGCTTATCAATCACTTGTAATAATTTATCATTAGAAATGGTAATAATAGTATCCACTTTATCAGCTAAGTCAGCAAAAGCACGATCGGCAATATTCTTTCTTTGCCCCCCTTCAAAAACAAAAGGCTTGGTCACCACAGCCACTGTTAAAGCGCCTAGATCACGAGCAATTTGTGCTACAACTGGTGAAGCTCCCGACCCTGTCCCACCACCTAATCCACAAGTCACAAAAACCATGTCACAACCATTTAATGCTTCACGGATTTCATTTTGAGATTCTTCAGCTGCCCCCTTACCTAAATCAGGGTTCATTCCCGCTCCTAAGCCCTTTGTAACTCCTTTACCAATGTGAATTTTTTCACTGGCTTTATTAAAATGTAAAGCTTGGATATCGGTATTTATAGCAACAAACTCCACCCCTCTAATCCCATTATCAATCATGCGATTGATAGCGCTGCCACCACCACCACCAACACCAACAACTTTTATTTTTGCGAAAGTTTCTATTTCTGGTTTTACCTCTGCCATATTAAATAAATGAACAGTTACTAAATATAGGCTCCAATAACTGTTTAAATTAATTATCTTGGTATTAATTTCTGAAACATACCTTTAGCTTTGCCAAAAATATTATTCATACTCTTATTAAATCCTCCATTTGCCTGGCGCCCTGAGTCTTCATTGGCCCCCCAAATAACTAAACCTAGGGCTGGCAGGTACTCGGGCGACTTCACTTTATCAATTACCACATTAACATTTTTTGATTGTCCTAAAGCTGCTGGAAGGCGTAAAATACGCTTAGCTACATCAATCAGACCATCTAATTGAGCTCCAGATCCAGTAAAAATAGCCCCTGCTGGCAACATACCAGAACGATCAATTTTTTGCAACTCTTTATCAATCTTGGTGAATATTTCTTCCACTCTAGCTTCAATAATTTCTGCAATATATTTTTTAGAAACAAGGCTAATATCATCATTAACATCCTCTTCTTTAACTAAATCGCTAATGTCAATTTCTTCATCTTTGTCGAACAGGCTGGAATTAGCATGACCATGCTCCAGTTTAATTCGTTCAGCTAAGTTAATTGGACAACGAAGACCTAGGGCAATATCATTAGTAATATATTCTGAGCCAATCGGCAAAACGGCTGCGTGCAAAAGATTTCTTTCTTCATAAACTGCTAAAGAGGTAGTTGAAGATCCAATATTAATTAAAGCTACTCCTAATTCTTTCTGTTTTGGGCTCAAAACTGCTTCAGCTGCAGCTAAAGGAGATATAACTAAATCTTCTATGTCTAAGCCAGTCCTAAATATCGCTTTGGTTAAATTCTTAGTTTGAGTACTAAGCCCTTGAATAATTAAAGTTTCAACTTCTAACCTAATACCGCTCATACCAATCGGATCTTTAATATCATTCTGATTATCAACACTAAATTTTATCGGCATTACATGCAATATCTCATAATTAACAGGTACAGCTAAAGCTCTAGCTGCTTCAATTGCTCGAGCTACATCCGCCTCATTTATTTCACCATCGCTCTTGCTAACCGCAACCACCCCTTTGCTCCTCTCGCACTTAATATGCGGATCATTAATGCCCACCCAAACATTAGTAATTGGCAAACCAATAATCCTCTCCGCCTTTTCTAAACAAGCAGAGATAGATGAGGTGGTTTCTTCAATACTATTAACCACCCCTTTGCTGACGCCAGCGGTTGGGGATGAAACGGCTCCAATGATTTGCAATTCTTCACCAGATGGTCCAGAAATTTTCTGGCCAATTACTAAACGTACTGCAGTTGAGCCAATATCTAAACCGGCAATTATGTCTTCTTTCATAGAAATAATTAAAATAGCTGATAAGCTAATTTAAAACTCAATAATAATAAAAGCTGTATAACTATATTATAGTAAATTTTTCAAATATTAACAACTAAAGATAAATTCCAAACAAAGAAAATAGGTCTTGCTTTAAAATTAAGGCAATTATTGCCCCTAAACTCAAAAAAACGCCAAGTGGTAATTTTGATCCCCAATTTTTTTTATTAAAAATGATTAAAAGAATTGCAATGATCGTGCCAAGAATATAGGCAATAAAAATAGCGGTAAACAATGAACCTGAAAAAGAAAAAATTGACCCTAAGAGAACACCTAAATAGATATCTCCTTCGCCTAAACCTTTACCTCTAGTTAAAAGATATTGAATTAAGAAAAAAAGGCCACCTATAACCATCCCCATAAGTAAATCAAACCAAGGTACACCCATTATAAGATTAATAATAAAGAAAAAAATTGTTGCTGGCCAAACTAATAAAGTAGAGACCAAATAATAACGCAAATCAAAAATAAAAATAATAACTAAAGTCCAAACAGCTAAAAAAATGTAGCTTAAATATAGCCAGAAAGAGGCTGAAGAAATTCTCTCCCAAAAAATTATGTTCGATAATATTGTAAAATCAAATTGTTGCCACCAAAAAAATAGAAATAAAAGGGCAACACTCAGCTCTATTATCGGATACTGGATAGAAATTCTCTTGCCACAATGACGACAATTTCCTCGTAAATAAAAATAGCTCAAAAGAGGAATATTATCATACCAGGCAATTTTATGTTTACATTTTGGACAATAGGAGCGACCCAATATTTTTTCTTCCTGATAAAGACGCCAGATTAAACAGTTAGCAAAACTGCCTAAAGACAGACCTAGAAGGAAAACAAGTATTGATAAATAAATCATAGATTAAGGAAAAATTAAATCTTTTTCTAAGAATTCAAATTCTGAACCACTAAGATTTCTTCTCGATTCCAAATAATGATTATAGCGCTCTAAATCATTAATTGTCTTAGCTAAAGCAGCTAAACGATCTAAATAATAAGTACCTATATGTCTGACATTTGCATGCTCTAAAGCATTAAAAGACTGGCTATACTTACCTAAATAATAATAAGTCCTAGCTAAATCATCTAAAATATCTACTCTATGAGGATAGAGATAATAAGCTTGACTATAAGCAGACGAAGCCTCTAGATAATTATGCTGATGATAATGAAGTGTTGCTATTTTATAATAGATTAAATGAGAATAAAAATCTAGATAATCCGCTTGTTCTCCACGTAAACGAAGGTCATCTCTCTTTGGCAATAAAGCTAATGATTGTTGATAAAGCTCTAGGGCTAAATCCGGCTTGTCATGAGCCAAGCAATCACCTAAAGAAATATAATTATTTGGCCTCTTTGGGCTGATCGACATAAGCGTATTCAATTTGGACAAACTATTCTCAGTCGTATTCATTGAACAAGCTAGAACCGCAGAGCTATAAATATTATCATAACTATTAAGAGGTAAAGTTAAGAGTATTTGTTTTGCGCTCTTCTCTAAAAGTTCAACAACTTTTAAGCTAGGTTCTTGTTCTAAAGCCTGAGAGATTATAAAAGCATAATTTCGTTGATAATTATGTAAATGAATAGGATTTACCACATCTTCAAGAATATATTCATATAATAAATTGGCCGTAGCATAATCCTGGTTTAAAGAATACTGATGTAATTTTAAAAAATAATGATCAGCCCTAATAGAGGATATGCTTAAGTAAATTTGAAAACTAGCTAGGATAGCTATGATTACAGTAAACGGCAAAATAATAAAAATATTAATTGACCAATCTGTCTTAAATTTGAATCTTGTAAAGACCCTTTTCAAATAGAATCGAATGCTAGTTTGGTCTTCACTAGTTTTAAAAATTAGATTTACCGCTGTAGCCAAGGCAGCTAAAACCCAGAAATAGAAGACATTTGGAATATCAGCTAAACCAAATAATAGGCTTAAACTATAGGCCAATAAAGCCGATCCAGCAAAAATAGCAAAGGATCTTGTCTGTGGTCTTCTCCATACAAGGACAAACTGATAAATTACAAAAGAATAAAGAAGTAAATAAAAGAAAAAACCAAATACCCCTAACTGCAATAAAGCATCAAGCAGACTGTTATGTAATTTATCAGAAGACCCATTTATCCTCATAAATATACCCCAGTCAGGCTCATAGCTTTTGATAATTACTTCTCCGCCATTTTCTAGGCCTGCCCCCAGATAAAGATTATCCATGATTAAACTTGGAGCTGCCTGATAAAAGCTCCTCCTCAGAGCTAGACTACCCGTCTGCCAATTAAAAAGTCCGCCCATTCGAGTGGGGCTAAAGAGTAATAAGATCGAAAAAATGATTATTGAAACTAAAAGAGAATACATTAAGGCTCGATAATGCCATTTCCGCCATAAAATAATTAATAAATAGATAGCAATAGTTAATAACAGAGCCAACCAGGCTGCCCGAGAACCACTTGTGATCAAAGCTAAAAACTGAATAATTAAAGAGATAGTGATTAATAAGCGAAAAAATAATTTTTTATTTAAATAAAATAAATAACAGGTCATTGATATGCCAAATAATAGAAAGGAAGCAAGAAAATTAGGCTGGCCTAGACTAGAAATAGAACGACTGAGTAATTGTCCTTCCTGCCATAAAAAAACATCATAACCAGTAAACTGTAAACAAGCGTAAATAGAAACTAAAGTGGCCGTAATTGACATTAATAAGACAGAATTACTTAAGCCCCTTTTCCAAAAAATAAAAGCTTCTGCTTGCCCTTTATTAAACCCCGCAAAGTGATGAACAATCAGAGTAAACCAAGTAGCTAGACTGAAATAAAATAAAAAACCTAATTGTCTATCATAAGAACCGAAAAATGATTGTAATGGATTAAGAGAAAAAATATTTAATAATAGCAAAGCACTTAGAAATAGGCCCCATGGTAAAAGTGCCAACAAAAAATTATGATTAACGATGATTCTTTTCTTCCTAAAAGATAAATAAAATGAAAATAAGTAGACTAGAAGAAAAGCAGCTCCTAAACCATGAAACCAAGCTGATTTGATCATTGTAAAAGGACTATAAATTGGCAAAAATAAAGACATGCCTAAAGGAACGATAAATAAAGCTGAATAATAGATAGCCGATTTTAAGAAATTAAAAATTTTTTGATAGTTAATTTTCTCCATAGATTTTACTAAAATTATTATAGCATAGGGCGCAAAAAAAGACTGCCCTAT
>CAYURA010000042.1:0-5466 GCA_964446775.1 uncultured Gammaproteobacteria bacterium
AATAAACTTTCCTCTATTTCTTAGTTGCTATTTCAAATAAATATTGAATAATAGTTAGGAGTAGGCTAAAGAGAAGTGCATTAAGGAAACTACCAACCGTAAACCCTTTAACAATAGTAGAGGTGAACCAAACCATCAGTGCATTAATAACAAAGGTAAAGAGACCAAGAGTTAATAAATTAACTGGTAGGGTCAAGAGTAAAAGAATCGGTTTAACAACTAAATTTAGCAAACCAAGAACTAAAGAAATAATTAACGCCGTCCATAAACTAGCCACCACTACACCAGGGATTAAATAAGCGGAAATAATGATAGATAAGGCTGACAAAAGCCATTTAATGATTATAGACATATATTTTTATGTTTATTTTTAATAGATTAATAAAAAATTAATTTAAGACTAAAAAGAATCAACTATAAGTAAAGAGTCAATCAACTCATCTAAATTTAATGATTTTCTTTCTGCTTCACAAGCCTTTTTTTGAGGATTATCAAAATTTTGACAATTTACCTCTTGAACTGTGGTTTTAATTGTAATTAAATAATTATTGATTAAAGTCGTATAATTATAATCCGTGTAGACTGATCCAGCCGCACCTTCACTTTGAGACTCAATACAGTATAGGCGATCATTTAAGACAGCGCTTCTTTTCATATGACCAATAACTGCTGGATCATCTAATTCCTGACAGATATGCTGATAATCATAAGCGACTTTTTTTAATTCTAGGTTTAAATTTTGAAAAGACGTATAGGGCCAATCTGATGCTTGGATGCTGTTAAGCTTAAGCGAATCTAGTTCCATACGGTCTCCTGGATTAATAATTGGTTCATTTGTGCTAATATCACGAATAAATATTCGTCCATCAGCAGTACGACACTGTTCTGGATATGTTTCCATTATCTCGTTCCCAGCTGCTACACAGTCAGTAAAAGACCTAATTGCAAAATCAACTGGAAGGCAATCATTCCGCTTAGTTAGCACCATATTAGCGAAAAGGAGAGATAGAGAGACCAGAAGAGCTAAAGACAAAGCGATTATTAGGTAATAATGTTTTTTCATAGAAGTTATTTTTAAAGTTTCTTGATATTGTCTAACATTATCTGTGATATTTTATCTAAATCAAATTCGGGCTGCCAAGACCAATCAAGCTTTGCTTGCGAATCATCAATTGTTCTCGGCCAAGAATCAGCAATTTTTTGCCGTTCATCAGGACTAAAACTAGCTTGAAAGCCAGGCATATATTTAGCCACATTATCAGCTAATTCTCGAGCGGAAAAACTAACCGCGCTTAGATTATAGGCAGTCCTCACTGTTATTTTTTCCTTTTTAGCAGCCATTAACTCTATCGTGGCCCGCACCGCATCATCCATATACATCATCGGCAAGACTGTTTCTTCATTAACAAAAAAATCATAAGTATTTTGTTTAATAGCATCAAAATAGACCGCCACAGCATAATCAGTGGTGCCACCACCAGGAAGAGTTTTCCAAGATATAATTCCCGGATAACGCAAACTTCTAACATCTAAACCATATTTTACAAAATAATATTGACACAATAATTCTCCAGCCACTTTAGTAACGCCATAAATTGTAGTTGGCTCTAACACAGTCCTTTGAGGAGTGTCCATTAATGGCGTGGTCAGTCCAAAAGCGGCGATAGAACTAGGCCAAAATACTTGATTAATTCCATACTCTAGCGCTAAATCTAAAACATTCTTTAAACTATTCATGTTAACATCCCAAGCTAAGTCGGGTTTTTTCTCACCAACAGCTGATAGGATCCCAACTAAGTGATAAATAATATTAATTTGATATTTTTCAATCAAGCCGCGTAATTGTTCCTTATCCCTAATGTCTGCCATTTCAAATGGTCCTGCTTGACGAAAAGCTTCATCTGGTTCTTTGTGATGCCCAACCGCCACAACATTCTCAGCTCCATTAATTTCTCGCAATCGAGGAATAAGCTCTGAACCAATTTGCCCTAGGGCGCCAGTAACAAGTATTTTAGACATATATAATAATAGTAGTAATTAATTAGTTAATAAATAAACAGTTAATTTAAAATTTAAATAATTTTTCTTGAAAATCCACTATCTGATCATTAGAGATAATGATTCCCTCTTCTTTAAGTAGAGCCATCTTTTTCTTTTTGCCAAAAGCATATTCACCTAAACGCCCCGTGGAATAAACAACTCGATGACAAGGCACAAGTGGAGCAAAAGGATTCTTATGTAGAGCATTGCCAACCGCACGATAGCTCTTTTCCCTGCCAATTTCTTTCGCAATTTGCGCATAAGTACTCACTTTACCCCTCGCAATTTTACTAGTCGCTTGATAGACTAAATCCTCAAAAATACTAAGTTCTTTAGACTGAAGCATATTATTTGCTTAGTTCTCTATTACGATTACGAAAATTGTTAATATAATCAAGCAATTCTTGTGCTTCTTCCCTACTTAAATAAAGGACTCCATCGGCCGTATTAGCTGAGTTACCCTTAGTTATTTTAATTTGTGATGGGGCTGATGTCCAGATGCTAACATTAGTAATGCCAAAAATATCCATCAATGGCCCTCTTTTTTGACTTACATTTTCAATTGATCTCAAAGAAATAGTCCTACTTTTTTTAAATATAATACCATAGTTAATTGTAACATCATTATCTCCTAATAAATAAGTCCAATGATTATAGACTAAGAGAATCAAACCATAAGCCGGAGCAGCAAATATAATCAACAAAATTAAAAGATTACGCAAAAAATTATCAAAATTAGTCAAAGAAAAAGCAAGGGCCAATAAAATAATAGAAAATAGCACTTGGATAAATAAATATTGCTTTAGTTTAGGGTTAAACTTATTCAAGACTCGCTCTTTAATCATAACATTTAATCGAATGATTAATTATCAATCTATCTTGTAGTATATCATAATTTTTACTTTTACTCTATAAAAGATATTTAGAAGATATTTAATAATTTAAAATATATCAGCAAACTAATCAACATTCTCAGTTAAGATAACATATCTTTTAGTGTTCACATTGGTAAATATTAATGAATATTTACCTCCTTCTTTCAACTTTAATCGTAGTCTTAAGTCTTCAGCCTTAATGCCAAAATGACGACTTAATATATGTGCCCGATCTAAACCTTTATCTTTCACTAGAGATTTTACTCTCCTCATTGAAAATACAGAATAGTCTAATATTTTAAAACCTCTAAAAACTCTATTAGGATAAACACCTCTATTATCAGCTGTCAAGAATTCATCATTTCCTAATAGTTTAGATAAATTATATAATACTGCCACTTGATCAAGTAAATTAGCTTTAATAATAGCTTTATTTGCTAGGAATAAATATTTTTTTAATTCCAAGCTAGTATCTAGATTAGCTATTGGCAGATTATCAGTGAAAGAAATAGTTTTTTTAGCATCTAAAATGCTTGCTCTACGTTTTACGGTTTTAAATTTACCAAACCATAAAAAAGCTCCTTTATTGACATTCTCTTCAGAAATAACTTCTATCTCTGGCGAAATAATTAATTGCTTTATCTCATCATAATCAAAAGCGGGGGATATTTTAATACAAATATTATCAGTCTGCTCTAATATTTTAGGTAACAGCTCAATTATTTTTGGTCTACTATTAAAAATTGATCTAGTTTTTGTTTGGCCAAACCTGATTCTTTGTGGATCAATAATATAAGCTTTGCTAGCCTGAATACTATCTTCAGCCCTAGCCTCAATAAATTCAATATTATCCCTTACTCCATAAACGATTGCATTGTGCTTAGCACAAGTTAAATGAAGTTTGTTTATATCAACTGACCTAAGCTGAAAGTATTTAGCTAAAAATATGCTATTAGCACCAAGACCACAAGTTAGGTCAGTTACAGTGCCATCTCTAATTGTGTCTTTAAAACGCTTAGCAATATATTGCGACATGCTCTCACTACTAGCTTGCTCAAGACTATCGCTAGTAAAAAACATTTTTTCAGCTTTAGTAAATTTACTGATTGACTTTTTTCTCAGTTTTAATAACGTGGTTAACTCCGATGAAAACAGTGTTCCTTGCTTCGATAACTTAAGCGCTAAGGCCGGAAGGTCATTAATATTAAGCTGACTATATTTTTCTAATATATTTTTTCCTTCTTGAGAATTAAAGAATTTCACTGATTCAAATTTAAGATCCATATTTAATTAATTTTAAACTATAATTTTCAAATTACCAATGAAGCTATCTAAAGACTATTGAACATTTAAAAAATATTATTCAAATTTCCAAATAAAACAAAAACCTTGTGACTTTAAGCCTCAAGGTCCAAATCTAATTATTTCTAAAATGTAGTTCCCTAAAGATTAAACTACATCTTACCAACATAAACTTCAAAAGCCATACGAAATAAAGCAATTAAAAAAATAATTATTCCCTCACGTCGACTGATTTTCCAACCAGACCGCATGAAAACTAGTAGCAGGATAATTGTAGCCACTAAAAGTATTACAGAAAAAATAGAGTCAGCGAAACCAAAGATGAATGTCTTGGCCTCAAGAGCAATTGGCGCAATAACCGAGCTAATTCCAATAACCCCAAAAGTATTAAAAATATCTGAACCAATAACATTACCGATAGAAAGGCCAAACTTCTTTTTGAGCGTGGCAATAATTGAGGTAGCTAATTCTGGCAGACTAGTCCCCGCTGCCACTATAGTAGCCCCAATTGCCCAAGCAGAGATTTTAAAATATTCAGCAATATAAGTAGCTGAAGAAACGGTAAACTCAGATGATTTTACTAAAACAAGTAAACTAACAATAAAAATCAAATAATCTTTCCAGGTTCCTGTAGCCGCAGCATCCTCTTGATTAATCTCCACATCTTTTTTAATCCATAGAAAACTCAAATAGGAAACTAGGGCAGCTAAAAGCATAATTCCCTCCCACAGAACTATCTTTAAGTCCCACATAAAGAATAGGGCCATTAAAGTAGCTGATAGGAGGACTAATCCATCACGATAAACCATTTTCTTAGATATTATCTGTGGGGAAATAATAGCCACTAAGCCTAAAATAAAACCTAAATTAAAAATATTAGATCCAATCACATTACCAATTGATAAGTCGCCTTTTCCTTCTAAAGCAGCAAAAGCAGAAACTGCTATTTCTGGGGCTGAAGTACCTAAAGCAACAATAGTTAAGCCAATAAACATCTCAGATACATGCCATTTCCTAGCAATTCGGATACTAGCATTAACTAAATAATTAGCTGAAAAACCCAAGAATACTAATGAAGCAACTAAAATTAAGATCTGCACTGTCATAAAATTTTTTATTTATAATATTACTTAATATATTAATACTTAATATATTAACACCAAGAAATAATAATATCAAGAAACAAATTATTAATGTCAATTACCAATAGAAATGTCATACCTGTATTTTCAATAGAAATGTCATACTT
>CAYURA010000043.1:0-5415 GCA_964446775.1 uncultured Gammaproteobacteria bacterium
TCATTTTCTATATTTTAAAGGTTCAACAATATAACTATCAAAAAAATATACCATACGGCATACTTTTTACCAATATTGCTCGGGGTCGTGGACGATGTTCGAAATAGCGTGACTAAGATTAAGGAAAAATTAAAACTATAGAAAAAGTTTAATGTAACACTAGTAATATTAATCAATACCTGAACAATACGTCTAAGCAAATTAATATCTTTAACTTCGATCTAAATTTACTCTATAATAATCACCTCTCCGTCTCTTAAAGCTTTAAACAATAATTTATTTTCTATCAGATACTCTACCGCCTTATTTGCACTTTCTGATTCTGGATGATCAGAGTGATAATGTGGAATTATGGAATAATCTATAATATTAAGGCCATCCCAAATTATTTCTTGTTGATTTTTGTATGGCTTTGCAGTTGAGTCATCCATTAAATCCATCCCCCGTAGAGTTGGGGCTAAAACACATATTCCCGCGCTAAAACCTCCATACAAAATATCATCTTTAAGAATATTTTTTAAAACATTATCAAATCCACTTATTTTCATGGCTTGCCTCAGAACAAATAGATTGCCGCCTCTTACCCAAATAACTCCAAATTCTAAAATCTTTTTTTCTAGTTCTATTTGTTTATCAAAATACTCTCGCAAATCTAATACCTCTACATCTAAGCCTACACTTTTCAATTGATCAACATCAATTGCTTCACTTTGTTTGCGCCTCTCCATATCACCAGAGAAATCTAAAGCATTAGGGATATAAGCCGTTTTTTTGTTCTTTGGTATTAAATTCTTTAATTTATCAACATCATTTCCTATTTTATAGGAAGATAAATAAAACTTCATAGTATTATATTTAACTGTAAAAACCCATTATACAATAACCTTACGCTTTTGGAGTTAAAAAATCAAGACATTCAAATAATAAAAAATTAACAAGAATTAACACATAAACAAAGAGCGAAGATGACAAAAACATATTTTAAATCGATAAATTTTTATAACATTTTTAGTTTGTACAGCTAATTTTATACACTACTGTCCGAGATAATTTTCCCAAAAATAGAAAAAACCCTTATTTGCAAAAAATAAAATAGACTGATATTAGCCTATCTTGCGTTTTGCTCGGGGACAGGGACTCGGTCACGGTCGCTAAGTCTCGCTCGTTTGCTAAAATCGCGAACTTCGCTCACTAAGCGCCCCGACCCGGCCTCGCGGTGCGTTCGCGGTGCTCCGCACATCGCTCCGGCATTCGAATCCCTGACGCGAAGCACGCAGGCGCTTCGCTTCCCCTTCGCTCGTATCAAAAAAGCGCCAAAAGGCGCTTTTTTTCACTCGCTCGGTGTCGTAGACAAAGTTCGGACCAAAGTCATTCAATATGCCCCCCCTTATAAAAAACTATGATTAATTCTTAGACTCATCTTCCCTACCATTCTCTTCACAAACCTCTAGTCCTATATTTTTAAGTGAAACTTCTAGATCTTTGTCATTAATTACTCTAGCTTCATTATGTTTAGTAAATATTCCTCTGTTTTTAGTAGTAAAGTTATCTTCTGGTAAGTTAACAGCTGTGGATGTCTTATCACCTAACAAAGTTAATCTTCCTCTCTTAATATATGATTTAACTAACCTAATTATTTCTTTATCATTATAGCTTTCTAGAATGGTGTTCATAGCCTTCTTCACGCTATCAAAATCACCCTCTGAACGTCTAAACTCTTCAGCCCCAATGCTCATAATAAAGTCTAAGATATCTGTAGCTTTCTTCTCTTTTTCACCAATATTCTTTTCTTTGTTAAAAACAATATCAGGCATATTTAAAACTGGCTCACCAACTTTACCATCTTCATGATTTTTAAAGATAATATCTCCAGTAAGAACCTCCCCTACGCCACCATGTTCATCATGTATTCTTCTTAGATATTTACCTGATTCAGCTAAGGCTTGAAATCTATCAAAGCCTTCTACCTTATCACTATCTATTAAATCAGAACGATAAAGGTCCTGTAAAGGTAAGCCTTTAAGATAAAGATTTTTATCTTTTATCTCAATACCTTTTTCATGAATATCATAGGTATCCTCTAATCCTAGTCTTTGTATATTCTCAAAAATTTCTTCTTTACTACCTCTATATCTCTTTGTGCCTGGGGCTAAAAACTTAAAAAATAGTTTAGGGTGACGCCTAAGCATTTCACCTAAGTCTTTAACAACATGTTCATCATAGGTTCGCAGCACGGCATCACCAAACTTATCTATTTTAGAGACAATTCCTTCATTATTCCAAACCATCTTATTATCCTCTTCCATCTCCATTTTTCCACCATAAACACCAACCGTGCTTTCAAAATCTTCAGTTGGAACTCTGGATTCTTTAACTTTTTCATTAACAGAGTCTCTAATCTTATTTAACGGATTAAAATTTTCAAATTTAAACATATTTTTTTATTATATTATTATAATTAAATGATGCCACCTTTAAAAAGATTTTACAATAAAAAAAGAGGATGTGTAGACGATAGTGTAGACGATAGTGTAGCCGACTGAAAGAGAGCTGAACATAAATTTAAAATTATGAAACATGAACTACTAAATTCTAGAAATGCTGATTTAATGGAACTTGGAAGAGCCTTCTCTCGCTGGGAAGATAAAATACTTAATTACTTTAGTTGCAGAATACCTAACGCCTATACCGAGGGAATTCATACTAAGTGTAAGTTGATTAAAAGAAAATCCTATGGATTTAGAAACGTTGATACCTATGTGAGAAAGTTAATTCTAGGAATTGTGCCGCTAATATCATTCTATTCTATACACACTTTTTAACGTAGAGCCAATTTTACACTGAGCAGCGTATTCAGATAGCGTGTACAAACAACGCATTGAAAAAAGTATAATCAAATCAACCGCGTTTATTTCTTATATTTTCAATATTTGAAAAATATTAAGAGGCATTATAATTAAGTCTTGGCGTTTTAATCCAAAAAAAGATGGAATTTAAAATAACTATTAGAGAAATAATAAAAATAGCGACGCTCATTGAGAAAAAATCAGCAAAATAACCAATAACTGGTAGAATCCACAATTTATTCAAGGCTGTTACTAAACTCAATATTGAACCCATTGTGGCTCGATTTGCTGTTCCAACTTGCTCATGGAATAGATTATTAGCCACAGGCGAACGGAAATTATCAATTATTAATACAATAAAAAACAAGCTAACGGCCCAAAACGAAGAAATGCCACTAGCTAGAATAAGTAAAGGAATAATAGCTAGTAATGCAGAATAATTCATAATTTTAGCCTCCCCCCAACGCTCTTCATATTTAGCTAAGTATTTAACTAAGAAAGCTACAATGATTAAAAAAATAGCATAAACAGCCCCAAAATATTGTAAATCTAAGCCCACATTCTTCATATAAGGCTGAACAAATTTATCCAAGGCAGAAAAAGCAGCCGTAAATAAACTAATATTAATTACAATGTTTAAAACGATTTTTTTTCCACGTAACTCCTTAATAGAATTTTTGGTAAAAATAAAGCCACTCTTCAAATTTTTTGATGTTGAATGATTAGCTTCTTCTAAGTGCGCCCAAGATAGAGTCTGTAAAAAATTAATTAAAGCAGGAATCGCAGCAATAAAAAAGACCCAATTGAAACCCAAACGATAGGCAATGAATCCGCCAATTAATGCAGCTAAGCTTTCTGACAATCGTGCATAAAATTTTTGATTAACCTTAACAATGGTATATCGTGGCGCTTCTTTATTCTCAGCTAAATAATTATAAACATAAGCGGTCTCAGTGCCGGATCGAAAACTTTTACCCAATTCGTAAAGTAAGTTAGCTATTATTAAAGTCCAGAAGTTAAAGGCCAGGCCAAAAGAGATAAAACTTATAAAAATTATAAACTTTGACCAGATAATGCTTCGACGGCTTCCATAAAGATCCGAGATAACCCCGGTCGGAATCTCAACAATAAAAGAAAAAATTGCTCCAATAGTAAAAACCCAAAAAATCTGACTATAACTCAAATTAAGGTCTTGAAAAAACAAAACAATGATCGGAACAAAATAGCTTTGATTTTTTAAAAAAGAAGCTAAATAAAATTTATTAACTTGAGTCACAAAAATAGATATTTAATAAATAGATTATAACATATTATCAGATAAAAAATTAAAAAAATAATATTTTTGATATTCATAAAATTGACAAGCTTTAATAATAAAAGCATAATTATAAGACTCAATCTTAAAATTTTAATTACTATGTCTGACATCTATCAAAAATCTTTAAAGCTCCATCAAGAGCTACAAGGTAAAATTGAAATAAAAAGTAAACTTCACTTAAAATCCAAACATGAATTAGCACTTGTTTACACCCCAGGGGTAGCTCAGGCTTGTAGGGTCATTTCAAAAGATGAAAAACAAGCTAAAAAACTCACCCTCAAAGCCAACACCGTAGCCGTTATTAGCGACGGTAGTGCTGTATTAGGCCTAGGTAATATTGGGCCTTTAGCTGCCATTCCAGTCATGGAAGGAAAAGCAATGCTTTTTAAAGAATTCGCCAATATAAATGCTTTCCCTATTTGCCTCAATACCCAAGATGAAACAGAAATAGTGAATACAATTAAGAATATTGCTCCTGTCTTCGCAGCTATAAATTTAGAAGATATTTCAGCCCCACGTTGTTTTAGTATTGAAAAAAGGTTAAAAGAAGAATTAGACATTCCTGTGATGCACGATGATCAGCACGGTACTGCTACCGTAGTACTTGCCGCCTTAATTAATGCTATTAGAGTCAGAAATTGTAAAAAAGAAGAAATAAAAATAGTTATTAGCGGTGCTGGCTCAGCTGGAAGCGCCATTACTGATCTTTTAAGACAATATGGCTTTAAAAATATTATTGTCTGTGACCGTGAAGGAGCTATTTATCTTAATCGAGCTAATTTAAGCGTTAGCAAAAACTGGCTCGCTAGTATCAGCAATCCTTTTCAAGAACAAGGACCATTAAGTAAAGTAATACAGGGGGCTGATGCCGTAATCGGCGTTAGCGCACCAGGATTAATCAATCAAGACATGATTAGATCAATGGCTAATAAAGCAATTGTCATGGCTCTAGCTAATCCGCTACCTGAAATAATGCCTGATGAAGCTAAAAAAGCTGGAGCTTATATTGTCGCCACTGGACGTAGTGACTTTCCTAATCAAGTAAACAATGTGCTTGCTTTTCCTGGTATCTTTAAGGGAGCCATTGATAACAGAGTTAAACAAATCACCGATAAAATGTTAATTCAAGCTGCTATAAGCCTAGCCTCCTTAGTTAAAAATCCTAGCGCTGAAAATATATTACCTGATCTATTTGATCCGCAAGTAGTTATCTGCGTTTCTCAAGCGATTAAGGACTAAGATAGTTTAGTT
>CAYURA010000044.1:0-5201 GCA_964446775.1 uncultured Gammaproteobacteria bacterium
AGCTTCTATACAAAACCTAGTGACCTTTTGAAAAGCCCGTCCTTTTCATCAAAAGACGGGCTATCTAAGTTTTTTTTATTTTATAACGTTGTACAACTTCTCCATGGCGGAGATGTTGATTATTGGTCGCTCTCCTGGAGCTAGCTCCCAAACGCCCATCTTTTGGACGTTATTTTGGGAGTAGTAATACCACGTTGTATTTTGCGCGGTATTATAATCTACAACTTTTGAAACTCGCCCTTTTCTCAAGGGCTTGAGTTTCTTATTTGAGCTTTTAGGGTATAGTGTAGCTGT
Source organism: uncultured Gammaproteobacteria bacterium (assembly GCA_964446775.1). GTDB lineage: Bacteria > Patescibacteriota > Patescibacteriia > Patescibacteriales > UBA12465. Next base: position 295 of record CAYURA010000044.1, read on the forward strand.
GCCCACATTCTTGAATCTAATCGGTGTGTTCCCGACCAGACTCGAGAAATCAAAAAAGTCATTGTCATTTATCGTGATGACTTGACTGGAGTCAATCACCACGAAGGCTAAAGCTTGTTGAGCCAGTATAAACTGCTGCCCATTAGCTTCACCGGTAACGATTTTTTTGTAGATGACATTAATCTCTGTCAGACCTGGTCTGACAGACTCCATAGAAATAATTGTGTCTGATGGGACTAATGCTCCATCTTTCATAGTCGGAGCCGCTATAGCGACTCCAGTAAAAACATCACCAATAAAGAGAAGGTCTTTACTCGACATATTCACCAGCTTTAACTGAAAAACTGGTATTCTTGCCTTTACGGAGGCAATATAATTTATGTTACTAGGCCCAGTGTTGGGCGTAGTGTTGGGCGTAGTGTTGTGAGTAATTTGTTGCGTAGTGGCTTTTAATTTTCTGTCTCCATTACTTTCAGCAGCAACAACAACAACATCAGCATCATTGGCAGCCGGGATAACCAAACGATTATCCTTCACCACCAACTGGATAGCCCTCGTTACTTTCTTACCATTCCTCAGGTAAGAAATTCTGAAATTTTCCGTTCCATTGCCTATAAAGGCAACTGTTGCGGACTCCCCACTCATAATTTTTATAGGTCCCCCATTATCAGTGGAGACCTCTATTTCTTGTTTGAACCCATGACTGACCTCAGTCTGGGCTTGTGAATATACTACAGCGAGCAATAAGCTCCAGCTGAAAAATATTATTTTTTTCATGATATTTTGGATTTTTATGTTTTTGTTAATGTACTAAAAAAGATTCTCTCTACTTTATCAGGTTTATTAAATTACGTCAATACCTTGAAGGCTCTATGTTAATAAGTGTGTATAAAAAAGAAGAATTCTGTTAGAATATTGGTTAATATAAGCCAATAAATAACAAAATTATTCTATGAAAAATTGTATCTCAAAATTCTTGGAAATACAAGGGTATAAAGTTGGCCCAATCCAAGAAATAAATGAACACGAATTAGTGATTAGAATCACTAAAAAAAAAGAACATACCTTAAACAATACCTTGAACAATATCCTAACCCAGCTTGCTTCAAAGGCCCTAGAATCCATTATTATAATAATCAGCATCTTAACTTAAATTTGTTCTTCTCTTAGCCAACTTGGTTAAAAGATAATTCTAAACACCCAATCTCATTCTCAACATCTATAAATGCCACCTAAATTTCATCACCTGATTTTAAATTAGAGCACTCCTCAACTTCAAAATATAATTCTGTAAACAAAGTTAGATAAGCTATTTTAAAAAGGTAAGCATTTTTGTGCCTACCTTTTTATAAATATTTATATTAAATTCATCAATCTGTTATCCCTATTGACCATATTTTTTAACTACCTCCATTACAAAATTTGATAAAGGTTTACTATGGATTTGAGATCTATACATAGGCTTGTCATGAATAGCTTGAATAATATCTTCAAATTTTTGTTTATCTAATTGAGAAAGGCTATCATATAATTTATCAACTCCGCTAACATTATTTAACTGCGCTGAAAAAGAGGTTTCTTCCCCATTAATTATAAACACCTTCTCAGGATTAAGAATATCTTTCGCTTGATAAATCATATTGGCTAAGTTCACACTATTAGATCTAATAACAGCTGAATCAAGAGTTTGATTTATTGATTCTGTAACCATTCCTCGAAAACTTTCATCCGCAGCTACTTGCTCAGCTGGATTCAAATCTTCAGTATATCCTTCAAACAATTTCTTCAATTCATCCGCGCCTAAATTAGCCCTTTCTGCCTCTGAAAGACCTGCTAAAAATTTCTGTATATATTCACTTTGCCCTTTCGTTGTTTCTTCAACAAATAATCCTCCTCCACCCGAAACGGTTTGATTTTCCACACTACTTTTAGGCATGTTAGTCACTCCGGCCCCTTCAGTATTTGCAGCATTTTCGTGAGCAGCTCTATAATAGCCCATATTATTAGCATCCTCATTCTTCAATCCGTCTAAAACATCCTCTTGACTCGGCGGTATATCATCAATCACCTCTCCATACTCACCCTCTCTAACTTGTGATAATGGCTCAGCAGTTGGAGCTTCTTGTTCAGGTAGAACGTCTGTTCCAGATGGCTCAGGCTTAACTGAGGAGGCAAGCTCTTCTCCGTATACACCAACCGGGGCAGAGTCTGGCACTGGAGCAGATCTTGGGCTTAGCTCTTGAGCAGGTAATGGATCTATTTTTGATAATGGCTCCATTGCTGGCCTTGCTAAAGGTGCTTGAGATAATTCCCCAGCTTCTGGGGCAAATGGGGATTCACCCTGACCAACACCCCATTGTCCGGTCGTTGAATTTACGCTCACAACATTACCCTCATGCATAATGTTAACTACTCCTGAATCAGGATCAGCACCTTCTACTGATAATCGATTGATCGCTGAATTTAACATTGCCTCACGATTAGCATCACTTACACCCCCTCCTTCACCTAAGATTCCATACTCCCCATCTACTCTTGCTATAAAAGCATCTTGAGTATCCTCGGGAGCATTATTTAAAATTTCTCTTAAACTTTGAGTAAAATTACCACCTTCTTTAATTATACTGGTAATTGATCTTAGCTCTCCAACTTGTTCAATTAAGTCAGCGGGCGAGGCATTTGGCATTTCCAAAAGAATTATTTGCTCTTCTGGATTTAAACCGAATTTTTGGACAAGCCCAAAAATATATGAATGATTTTCAGTCACTTCTCCAGCTTTAACCACTGATTTTAGAATTTCTTCTGTAAAATCTTTAAGTTCATCATAGGCTCCTAGAAGCTTGGGATTATCCAAAATAGCATCTTTAAAAGGCAAGTTCTGATTATTCATAATTTCTGAAACTACATCATCTGCCTCTAAACTTGCCTGCCCTGCAATTAAATTCTCGGATCCAGATAAATCTCCTTTAGGATTAAAATAGTCAGCTATAGTATTGCTAACAGAATCATGGACTCCCTCATATGCCGCCATGGCCGCCGATGTCGCGGCATAACCTGCAGCATAAAAAACAACTCCCATAGTGGCGCCTTCCACTGCTTTCCTGATAAATAGTTTTTTTCTATTCTTAGATAATTTAATCCCCTCATTCTCCTCTACATAGCTAATAAACTTTTTAGCTCTATCTTCAGCCTCTTGATATACATTAGACTCTGTATTATGCTTATTCTCAATTAAAAGAAGGCTGGCCTCTGAAAGAACTTTATAGAAATCTGCCTGGTTAATAGCTCTTTCTTTTAAACCACCAAAATTGATTAAATCTCGGTCTGCTCTATCTCGAGAATAGTCCACCCTTCTGGCCAACATGTCTAAATTTTTCTGATACTCAGCCTGGCTTTGTCCAACTAGCCTAGCATTATCTGAATTATCAGATTTTATCTTATCCACGAGTAGGACTAATTTCGTTTTTAAGTCTGTAGCCCTCTCTACATTCTTATCAATCGCTTTATCTTGCTGTTCATTTATCTGAGCATTCAATGCCTTAAGCTCAGAAACTTTGTCACTATAAATCTGTAGAAATTTAGACTCTTCATCACTTAGATTATTATGCTTATCTAAATTTTTATAAACTTGTTGCACATAGTTAACATCCCTATTAGGTATAAATTCATCATCCTTATTTCCAGAAAAACCCTCTATCTCCTTAGCCTTAGCAATAAATTTGGGATCTTCTATACATTTATCGACTATTTTTTCAATCTTAGTCTGATCGCTATTTGGTTCTTTATTATCTCGATTAAGCTGAACTATATCCTGGAAAACTTTATTTTTTTGTGCAAATAAATTTGAATCTTTTATATGATTACTTCTAGCCCTATTTTTATCTTGCTCTTCAACCATTTTTTCTCCTCTATCATGACCTCTAGCTGCGCCAATTGCAGCCACCATTAAAGGGACTCCAACATATCCAATGACGGAAGTGATTGCGATTCTTGAAGCAAAACCTGCTCCCATATAAGACAGATTTTCGGCTTTAGAAAAATTAGTTAAAAACCTCTTTATAGCTTTCTTATTCATATTTTTCCAGTCTTTCTCTAAATCAGGATTAGCGGTTAAAAACTGGACCATATTAACCTTATATTCTAAATCATTTAAAGTTTTAGCTACTCTAGTTGTTGAGGTTAAGGATGACAAGGCAGTCGCCAGCTCTGCTTTTGCTGTTTGATAATTAGCTAAAGCTTCTTGATATTCTTCATTATGGATATTATTAATAAATTCTTGTTGCCAATATTTAGGCATTCTTACTAATTTATCAGCAACTAAATTAAAATTAGATATAAGCTCCTCCACCCTCTCTCCATCCTCTAAACTTAAATTTTCTAAATTATAATCTTTTTTATCAACAAACTGTATTTCTAACTCTTTTTCCCCACTCTTATCTTTAAGTTCACCCTTTAAATCAACTTCAGTATATAATCTAGCCAAATTAGTAAGCTCTTCCCGGTGAATCTTCAAACCAAGAGTCTTTACTTTTTTAACTATCTCTCGATCTATCCCAGCCCCGTTATAAAGATTGATTTTTATCCTTTGCAAAAAGGCAAGCGGCTTCCATTTAGAAGTGACTCTCTTATTTTTTTCTTGAGCTGCCTTAGCCTGAGCTATCTCTAAAGCATTTCTTGAAAAAGTTTGAGCTAACAATATTTGTGCTGCCTCACTTAAGTTTTTAAAATTAGGAATTTCTGCTAAATCTTTTTGACTAATATTAAATTCCGAAAAAAGCTTTAAAGCCCTTGGGGATATCTTAATATCTTCCTCATCTTTTACTGTTTCAGGCCTCTCAGACTCTAGTTCTTCAGAAACATCGAGGTCTCCTAGACCTAATTTATCTCTAAGTGTCTTTAATCTCGTT
>CAYURA010000045.1:0-4850 GCA_964446775.1 uncultured Gammaproteobacteria bacterium
ACACACGACCCCGTGCTCTTGACAAAAATATAGCTATTGTTCTATACTTTTTTATTGTCCTTTAATAAATTTAGTGTTTAACAAAAAAATAAATTAAAATGAAAACAATATTAATTCTTGAACTTTTCACTGTAAGCGATTCAAGTCTTTATAATGATCTTATGAAAGAATTTTCTAAAAGGACCGCCTTAAAAGGAAAGGATTTGTATACACATTTCAAGAGAGAGGTGGCCCAATTTGACCTGCCGGTAGGCAGTGCTTGTTTCTTGCAGTATGGCGAAAAAATTGAAAGCCAGCTTGCCTTTATCGTTGATAGATATTCTTTAGAGATCAGTAAGGATTTTTCACATCAGAATAACTTTGTTTTTTTAAAATTTAAAAATTTTGTTAGTTATGATGCAAAAGAAATTGTTGATTATCTTGAAGAGGAGTGGTTACAGTAATTTTACCGGCGCTTTTTAAAAGTGCCGTTTTTTTTATTACTTCAGTTCTAACACAGTCTACGACTCCAAAGATGTTCTATTCCTATTGGTAATTAGCTTGTTAGAATAAAAAAATTAATAAATTATTTGATTTAATATTATGGAGAAGTAGATGCAGCCCTTTAAAATTAGTATTGTACAAACTCTTTTTAAATGTCTCAAAGCTAAATAGTCTCGAGATTTTTATTATTTAAGTCACGATGAAGTTTACAGCTCCGTGAATACATTTTAGAATTTTTTTTATAAATTTTTTAGAAGTCATATAGAAAATAATAATTTTTAAAATTGATATTTAAAAAAACATTAAAAAAAAATTAATGGTTTTAAACTAATTTTTTTGATATATTTTTAATAAAATAATTGTGATATAATTAAAGAACGATATCAGGTCTAGTTTAAAGTAAGGCAATTTTTTTATAAACTATATAATAAATATTGGCATTTATGAAAAGAATAATTGTTAGCGTGGTAGTTCTTTTGTTCTTGATTTTTGGTATATTTTTATTAATTAATCAGCCTCATAAGACTAATATAGATCAACTAGTACTAGAGCAGACTAAAAATATTAGCCAAGATTATCTCGCCTTACGATATCAAACAGACAATGTATTGATAAACGCTAAGGATTATTTAAGTTATAATGATTGGCATGCAGAAATGAGTAACCTTATTACTAAATGGGAAAAATTGAGCGCAGACTCTTTAATCTTGGAAAAAAATTCCGCTGCAATGACAGATGAAAAAATCAGTTTCAGAATAGTTAATAATGCTTTGGCCTATGATAATCAAGAAATCTCAAATGTATTTGATCGGGCACCAGCTGGGAAAAAAATAGAGACTCTAGCTAAATACTTAGGGGTTGATGCTAAAATGGCATATCGTATACTTAAAAATGATCAAGCTCAAGTTGAGGCAGATGCTTGGAATCAAGCTGGAGATACTTTTCAAAAATTAGAAAATTCAGCGATATTGATTAAAGATACAGCTAAAGTGGCTGGTTTTGTGGGGACATTTGCCTTAACTGGTGGGAGCGCAGCTTTTGCTACTAGTGGAACTTTATCTCAAGCAGCCGTGCTTGTTAGCGGTGCTGATTTAGTTTTAGAAATAAGTGATGATTCAGCAAAAATTATTTTGGGTAATTATAATAAAATTTCTGTGGTTGTGAGCGATGTTCGCATAGTCACTGAGCCCTTGTCCTCATTGTTAATGGTTACAGATTTGCCAAATAATTTAGTTAAGGGAATAGAAAAAATAAATGCAGTATCATTTGGTCTAGACCAATTTAATTCAGTGATCCAAGAGGGTAAAGTAATCGGACTTAAAATACCTGCCTATACTCAAAAAGTAAACCAATCTGCTCAGGTGGCGGTTTTAGAAAAAGATGAGGTTAATCAATGGTTGCTAGATCAAAAGATGATAACTAATACTATGTCAGTAGAAGAACTTGAAGATATACTAGGATTGGATTTAGCAGAAGAGTTAGAGAAGAATGAAGAGCTTTTTGAAGATAAAGAACTTGAAGAATTAGGAAAGGAGCAAGTAGATTCTAATTTAATTGATAGTGAGATAGTGGGTAACTGGAAAGGTATTCTAAAATATACTTCTAGTCAGTCCAGCCCTGAAGAACAATTAAATTATGAATTTAAGTTGAATAATGATGGGACAGTGAGTAGCGATATGGATGGACATGGTTTTTCAGTCTGGAAAAAAGAAGGGGATAGAGTACGGCTATTTTTAGAAGATGATGAAACTGAGGAAGGAGATGCTTTCTTCGAGTTTGCAATCTCAAATAAAACCTTAACTTTTATAAGATTATCTGACCTCAGTTCTACAGAAGAAGGCCTAGGCACTTTTGCTGGTGAGGATTTCTTTGGTGGTAAGTTTTATCAAATAACATTAACTAAATTATGAGAAATAATTAGATTAATAAGCGTTTAAATTATGTACAAAAAAAGTTTTATTTTGCCAAATTAAGAGATTAACGAAAGGTCTGAGTCACAGATTAGACAAGAATCTTTAGCTGCCCCTTAAGTAGAGACTCAATTTCGTATTCTAATATATTTAGCTTGTAGTGTATAGAAAATTAAACATATAAAAGATATTGAAGATTATCTATCATTTTAATAATTTAATAATTTAATCTTATGGTAAGAAATATTAAACAAGGAGACTCCCGCTCTAAGAATAAAGAATTTAAACATAAATTTAACTTTTTAGAACTATATCGAGCTTTAGTCTTTATTCCTAAAGCAATTACTGAGTTGAAAAGAAATAAAAAAATTAATTTAATAGACAAAAATTTTATAGAACGGTTACAATTAGCAGTAACCGAAGTCAATGGTTGCCCAGCTTGCTCATATCAGCACACTAAAATTGCTTTGCGCCAAGGCATGAGTAATGAAGAAATTAGCAGTTTCTTAAGTGGTGGCGATCAGTACATTAAGACTGAAGAAGCAAAAGCAATAATGTTCGCTCAGCATTTTGCTGAATCAAGAGGGCTACCTAAAAAATATGCCTATGAGGCAGTAATTAAAGAATATGGTCAGAAACAAGCAAATATTATTCTCTCAGCTTTGCAAGTGATGATTGCTGGAAATATTTATGGCATACCTTATAGCGCTTTTCAATCAAGAATTAAGGGTCAAAGTTATAAAAATAGCTCAGTATTCTATGAGTTAGGTATGTTAATAGGTGGCATCATAATTTTACCTATTGCACTTATTCATGGGTGGATGAGGGCAATACTTGGATTCTCAAATAGTAAATTTGATTTCAACTCGATTGACGAATAGGTTTTAATAAATTAACTCAGATAACAAATATCAAAGAATATGATAGATAATCTTAAGAGGATAATTAGTCAACTTAGAACTAGAGGAGCAATCCTGCCAAGCTCTAAATTTTTAGTGAATAGGATGGTCAATAGGATTGATTTCAGTAAAGATCAAAATTTATTGCAGCTTGGATTTGGTACAGGCGTCTTTACTAAAGCGATTATTGAGAGAATGACCCCTAATAGCAAACTTATAATTTTTGAAATTAATAAAAAATATAACAAATATAAAATAAATGACAGTAGGATAGTATATGTTTACGATTCAGCTGAGAATATTTGTCAATATTATCATGATGTTAAATTCGATAATATAATTTCTACCCTTCCTCTTGCTTCCTTGCCAAAAAAAATTACGGTAAATATTTTTATACAGATTAAAATTTTTTTAAAAAAAGATGGTTCATTTTTACAGTTTCAATATTCTTTAATATCTAAAAAAAATATTTCTAAATTGTTTAATACGAAGCCTAAAGTTTCGTTCGAATTATTTAACTGCCCGCCGGCTTTCACTTATGAAGTGATAAATAAAGGATAGGATAATATATTAGAAGAGCCAGTAATATAAATTCTAATCTTAGCAAGACGATACAAAAAAAGCTTTATTGATTATCTTTAGTTTGCTTTTTCTTGTTTGCTTTTTCTGCTAAAACAGGCTATATTACTTATATAGACAGAAAATCTAATCAATAAAATAAAATTAGCAAACCTGGCATTTGTTAATATATTTATAAATATATGGGGACTGTAAAAAAAGCGGCTACATCTGTTGCTAAGAAAGATAAAAAACCGGTTAAAAAATCAGTGAAAAAAGTAGCTAAAAAAATAATTAGCGAAGATGTGGTTCAAGATGACACTTCTTTAGATTCAATGCTTAAGAAAATAAGTGATGATGCTAGTACTAAAATTGACGACTTGAAAAAAAAGTTTAATCAGGTTGATGTAGATACGAAAAATAAAATAGTTGCTGGCTTGAGTGTAGTTGCTGCTGGACTAGTAGTTCTAGCAGGGGTTAGTAAAGTTAATCGCAATAGAAAAAAGAGGGCCGATAAAAAATAGTTAATTAAATTTGGATGTTTACTAATGTCCTGGTTAATAGTTGTTATCTTAGTCTAGATTTAAAGTAGACATCAAAGATGTCTTCTTTTTTAACAAAAAAATTATTTTTAAAAAATCTGATAGTCAATAATCAAATTTTTATAATCAATAGTTTATCATTTTTTAAAAGATCTTCTATTTTTTCAATTTCTTGACGGTTTATTTTGTTATTACTCTCCTTGCCCCTATTTTTATGAATCACTCCCTCAGCACCTCTGATTACTAGCTCTTTCTTAATTCTCTGAACTTGTCTAATACTTAAATTTGTTTGCTTGGCAGCATCATCGGCTTTAATTGTCCGATTGATTAAATTTTGAATAATATCATATCTTGATAGCTCCTCTCGAGTCATACTTATCATTTTTTGTGACATAAATTTAATGATTAATTATTAATTAATTGAATTAAACTTTATATCACAAATTGTTAAAGTATGA
>CAYURA010000046.1:0-1230 GCA_964446775.1 uncultured Gammaproteobacteria bacterium
GTACCATCGAAGTAGTAGATACTTGCATTGCCTTCATTCTTTAATAGAGTTCCAGCAGGGTATGTGCCTGAAGCTAAAGGTGAACCAATTGTGTAATTGGTAAAGAAAGCGTCAGATACATCGATAACTTTTGAAGCCCAAGCATCGCCGTATAAGGCTTTAGCATCAGCTTCAGATTGTAACCAGTGTAAAGAACCATTAGGACTTACAGCATAAACCTTAGGATCAGTAGTGATCTTAACAAGTTTAGTACCAGGTCGTAGGGTTACGTTTGCACCTAGTGGGTATGATTGTAATTCAGATGATGGGATTGTAACCACACCACTGAAGTCATTGAACCAAGAGAAATATACGGATTCACTTGGGAATACGTATCTCTTGCCATCGTTACCAAGGTAATAAACAGATGATAAACCATCCATTTTAATCAAATCACCAGCTTGAGCAGCTGCATTAACTGGATTTACTAATCCGGTTAAACCAGCCATGCTGATAACTGTTAATACCATTACGCTTGTAACAACGAATTTGCGTAATTTATTCATAAATTATAATTGAAATCATTTAGACTTGGCCACACAACATTAGCGTGAACAAATTCTAAACAATATATTTTTTTATCTTCTTGTCCCCAATTCACTCCCGCTTTAACACTAGACTTTTTGTTCTTCCTTAACATTAACTATGATTGAACGTAATTAAGACTTAAACTGAAAAATTATAAATTGATCGGAATCCCGCCTCACCAACACGGCGGCGGAAATAAGCTTTAAAGACCGGTAAGACAATTAAGTAATGCCAGCTTCAAGGCGAATTAGGCCGGGGCTGGAGAAAAGCTTAATCAATCTACGGGCTTTCATTAAAGCCACTAATTAAATCCGACTAGTTAAGTCTAAGGAGAATTAAAGGCCATTATCTCAGTGAGAAAAAATCAGGGGGAAAATATTTAATTAATAAGGAGCGATACCAGCCTCATATTTGAGGCACGACCTTGACTAGGTCCGCTAATCCGAGCTAAGCGGAAAGAGTAGATTACTCCACCTTGTCCGCAGTCGCCAGGATCTATTAATTTATCTTTAGACTACAATCCAGATCGGAAGAAAGCAGTATTCTGATCTTCTGAAAAGGCATCGAGATTAAAGATAAACTAATAGATACTGACCACTATATTTTTTTTATCAACTTGGAAAGAACAAATATTTATATATTTTTATATAAATAATAATTACT
>CAYURA010000046.1:1330-4318 GCA_964446775.1 uncultured Gammaproteobacteria bacterium
CTAAGTTCCTTAAACTTAACTTTAGCTTCCTTAAAATTATTTGAATCAATTAAGGCCTCAGTTTCTAGAATAAGATCTGTCTTCTTTTTGAGACTGGAATCTAAATTCAAATTATTAAGTTCTGACTCTGCCTGCAGATTACTAGTACTAGAAGCTGAGGCATCATTTGTTAATAGCTTTTCATTTAAGCTATCAGAACTAGTTGAAATAGGATCAGTAGAACTATTAATAATTGGCGTCTTTATCTGACTAGAGCTAGTCTCCTTAATTAAGTCCTCACCTCTATTATCATCTCCATCATGATCTCTATTATTATCATTATCTTCATTAAGCTTAATTTGAGTTCCCTGTTCATCTTTTCCACTTTCGGCCACACTTACTAAGTCATCAGCATTAGTGCTTGAACTAGCCTTAGAACTGGAATCACTAATAGTATTTGACTCTTTCTCCTCTTGAACAAGTAGAGCTAATTTCTCTCTAACAATATTTAATTCTTTTTTTAATTCACCACTATAGGCTAACCGCTGATCTCCATTTTCAAGCTCAGCTTTAGTCTCCGCTAAGTAGTCAATAATACCTTCAGCATGATTAGCTGCAAACTGGGCTTCCAACCTATTCCTTTCTTGGCTATTAAAAACTGTATTTAATTTAGCTTTTTCTGAGATCTTTTTAGCAATATATAGAGAATCATTAGGACGAGTATTATTAAACGCTAAATGAGCATAGGCGGCTAAACCAAAAAAAAGTATAAATAATGAGGCCATCACCATCGCTGGTCTTGAAAGCACTAAACCATAGCTTTTAAGATCAAGCTTAAACTTCTGCCAATAGGAAAGCTCAGTGGCCCCTGAATTAGAAATTTGAGATAACAAAATCTCTCGGTTAGATTCTAACCAATTCTTAGGGGGACGAATATTCTTTAAATCATTTAATTGTGACAAAAGTTTTTTATAAGTCATACACTATAGCATACGTAACTTAGGCTGAAACGTTACAGCCTAATAGCAATGAAAACATCTATAAACATTGAGCTTTATGAGATATTAAAAAGATAAGTCTACAAATATGTAGACTTAAGTCCAGTCATTATTCAATTAATGGGGATAATTATTAAGAAAAATAATAAGTAAAATAACTCATCCCCTTGACATAGTTTTATGTATATGCTATAGTCTAGACATGGTTCGTTAATTAAAAAAAGAAAAAAATGACAATTTTTACGTTGTTAATGGTGGCTGCAATTTTAGCCATCAGCGCCGGCTACGCCTACTGGCGCGTAAAAGTCTACCGCTAAAAAAAGCGGATCTCCCCTCCCCCAAGCCTGTTCTAGATTGAGCAGGCTTCTTTTTATGCTTTTTTTCAATTCCAATCTTTTCGAAATTAATGATTGAAGAATTAAAATAATTAGACAATAATAAAAAAGGGTTTCTGAATTTATCAAAAACCCTCTAATTTCTTTTAATCTACTAAGATCTTCGCTTAAATATCTCAGCATATTTTATAACCGCTAAAAGGAAAATAAAATACTGCAGAGGAATATTTATTATTGCCCAAGTATTTTCCAGCCCAATGGCTAAAGAAGCTAAGGTGTTGACTACAAGAATAATCAATGTCAGTCTGGGCCAAAAAAGAGATATAATATTTTTTTGGCCATAAACAGTTTTAGCTATTTTTTTCATTAAGAGAAAAATAACTATGTCACCTAATAGAAGAAGGCAAAGACGATAATCTATCACTAGCCCTAAGAGTCCCACTAAGAGAACTACAATTGCAAAAATCATCAGCTTCAGCAAATTATCAGACTTGGTAAACAGGTCTTCAATTTCCTGAGCTCCCGTGCGAGTTTCCATGTTTTTTATTTCCATTGCTTTTTTTCTTAAATAAATATTTGATTAATTACTCAATTTATTAATTTTAATTGACTGAGTAATTAATCAAATAAATACTTTTTAAAAGTACTAAGCTAAACGAAAAGAATAATACAAGTAAAGTTAATTGTCAAACACTCAAACAAATATCAAACAAATATTAAAAAATAAATATTAAAAAATATATTTAATTAAAAATTCAAGAAAGTTTTTAGGTTTTTGAAGCTTTTTACATTTGAATCTTTTTGAAGTTTTTTTTACTTGCCAATCTTTTTCAACTTTGCTATAATTCAAGCAGAATTAATCAAACAGTAAATTCTAATATAAAATTTAATAAATAATTTTAGAATAATTAATCGTCCTTTTTTTCTTCTGTTTTTAATAGCTGGTATTAAAGATAGAAATAAATCTAAAAGGAATCCAAACAATTAGTATGAAAAATAAGTCAAAAGGTTTTACCCTTATCGAGTTGTTGGTAGTAATTGCCATTATTGGTATCCTATCGACTCTCTCAGTTGTCGCTTTAAATAGTGCTCGAGCCAGAGCTCGTGATGCTAAACGCATCTCTGATATTCGTCAGGTTCAAACTGCTTTAGAGATGTATCATAGCGAAAATAATGATTACCCTCCCACTTCTGCAGGACTACCAGCAGAACTCGCATCAGGCACCACGCCATTATTGAATTCATTACCTAAGGCCCCATTGCCAGCTGATAGTGCTACTTGTTCTAGCGCTAATACCTATGTTTACACTAGAACCAACCAAGGCTCATATACTCTGAGATATTGTTTAGGTTCAGCTACTGGCGGCATCGCAGCTGGAGTACAAACAGCCACACCAGCTGGTATTGGTAGCTTAATACCTTAATACATAGTCTAATTACTTAATAGAATAAGCATTGATCTTAAATTCATTCTATCACTAATTATTCAGCATATTATATTGCTCTTAGTTTAATGGACTTATCCACAGCTGACCACTTGACAAATATCTTTTTATAGTATACTATATAAACATAATCGCCAATATTAATTTGGCGAAGAATGAATAAGGGAATTATCCCCCATTATATCTAATCGGGCCAGATCTAAACAATCTGGCCCTAATCTTTTTAAACGA
>CAYURA010000047.1:0-3804 GCA_964446775.1 uncultured Gammaproteobacteria bacterium
AAAAAAATAAAAAATCCGTATAGTTAATACGGATTTTTCTTATTTAAATATCTTACAAAATACATTATGATGTTTTTTGCCATTCTCTCAAACCGTAAGTACCCCTCGAGGTTAGAACATAACGATCATCTAAAATTAATTCATTGTGAACTGTAGCTGAATTAGCCTTTTTCTGATCAAATTTAACCTCATTTATTTTATCAGCAATTTCAGTAAAATGAAGTGATTGACCATAATTCTTTAAGACTAAATAAATTTTATCATTAATGGTTTTCGGTTTAATCTCTTGCCAATCGCTTTTACCCCAAAAACCAAACTTATTACGTTCTAAATTTTTCAAAGACTGAATAATAGAATATAATGGTTTAACTCGATTAATTATTTCGGCTTTATCTGGAAAAATTTTACTTTTAAAAATACGGCTAATGTCTAAATTACGACCTAGCTTTAAATTTTCTTCATGTTGCCTATAACTCTCTAATTGTTGCATTATTTCTATCAACTCATTAGTATCCACTGTCTTATTCAAAGCCTCAATCTTGTTCAGCAACTCTAAGCCAATCTCTTCAAATGATTGAACAGACTGATCTTTCAATGAAATAGATGAATTAAAATCAGAGCCTCCTTGCGAATATGAAAAATCATCTGTCAATAGCTTGCTAATCAAAAAATTATATCTATTACGATAAGCTTGGCGGTTAACTTTCTGTTCATGATTTACAGGTAAGTCCTCTTCATTCATCTCCATGCTCATCACGGTTAAAATGTCTAATAAAAAATCACGTCTTAAAGTACCGCCATGTTCTCGTAAAAGGTCATTAACAACTCCTCGCAAAACTTGTAGATACTCATCCAAATTATCTAAGCGCTTAATTTTTTTAATACTTGCACCTTCAATTTGTCGCACTCTTTCTCTAGTGAGTTTATGTAATTTACCGATTTTATCTAAAGTTTGATAATTATCTCCGTCAAGGCCAAAACGTCTGGTCAAAATGTCTTTTTCTCTATCCATTAATTCATTAAATAAACTATTGACTAAATTAAGAGCGTTTAATTTAGTTAGCTCTTCACTTCGTTTTTCCTGTACAATTTTTTCTAAAATGTTATCCATATAAATAATTGACTAATAATCCTTAAATGATATTTTCACATCATTTCAAACATATCATAATATATTATATTAGTCAATACCGTTAATTTTTAATTTATTAGTATAAGCTTTTAAAAGAAAATTTGCGAATAATAGTGAAAAGATAAAATAAATGACAAGTTCTAAAATTATAATAATCTTCGAAAAAAAGTTTTCTTTTGACCAGTGTTTAATAAAAATTATATGCTGGCCCTTAAAGGACCAGACTCGTTGCCACTTGCTTCTTGATTTCCAATCAATAATACGAGCTCTTAAGCCTTTTTTTAAAGAAAGACTACGGTCGTGATAGGCCGTAGCCTGTGGTACCAGCATGCTAGTATAACCATGATTAGATAAGCGGTAGGCTAAATCACAATCTTCTTTATACATAAAAAATCTTTCATCAAAATATTGGCCAGCAATCTTTATCTTTTCTAGAGCCGACATTCGAAATAGAGCTGCTGCTCCAGATGGACCTAAAATCTTGCTATTATCATAATATCCCAGATCTTCTTGTCCCTGGCCAAGATCTGAAAAGCGCAAGCCTGTTTTTAAGATTATACCGCAAGAATCTAAAATATTAGTTTTCATCTTTTTATTAAAATCCCAATAAAAAATCTTTGGGCAGACTGACGCTAGTTCTGGCTTAGCCTTTAATTCGTAGAATAGTGTTGCTATCAAATTTTCATCAAAAATCATATCTGGATTAAGCATTAAAAAATATTCAACCTTTAAATCTTTAGCTCTCCTTATTAGTTTATTATAAGCTCTAGCAAATCCTAAATTTTTTCCGAACCTTATATACTCAAAATGATATGGCAAATCACTAAAAAACTCATTTATCTGTAATTCATTTAACCTAAAGTCATCACTACTATTATCACCAGCCAATATGCAAACATTAAAATCTAGATTCCTTAAAGTTTTTTCTAAGCTCGACAAAAAATCTTCTAAATATGGCGCTGATGAATTATTAAAAGCTAAAAAGGATACCGCTAAAGTCATATTTAATAAGTTAAAACAATATTTTTCTAGCCAACTTTTCTTTAGCTAAAATTTGGGCTTTAAATAGGCTGTCAAATGTGCCAGCGTCAAGCCATTCACCTTTTACCATCGCTACCTCTAATTCATCTAACTCCAAATACTTATTAATTAGGTCAGTAATCTCTAATTCTCCACGTGCGCTGGGTTTAAGCGACTTAGCCAATCTAATAACCCTATTATCACAAACATAAATTCCAGTTACCGCATAATCGCTTAAAAATTCATCTGGCTTTTCTACTATTTTCTCAGCCTTCATGTCATTATTAAATTTAACCACTCCAAACCGTGATGGATCTTTAACTCTTTTGGCAAAAACTTTAGCTCCTCGTTTAAAATTAATAATTTCTTCAGAAAAATTATCTTCAAAAATATTATCTCCTAGAATCATTGTTACTGAGTCATCGCCAATAAATTGTTCGCCAATTAAAAATGATTGAGCCAAACCTTCTGGCTTATCTTGAATCTCATAAGTAAATTTAACCCCAAATTCACGGCCGCTGCCAAGTAAATTCAAATAATCACCAGCCCTATCAGGAGAGACTATAATTAATATTTCTTTAATTCCCGATTGGACAAGAGTATTTAAGGGATAATATATCATTGGGCGATTATATATAGGTAGTAGTTGTTTACTTGTGATTTTAGTCAGAGGTCTTAAACGTGTGCCACTACCACCTGACAATATTATTCCGCGCATAAAATTATCATTTATTAATGAATTAGATTCTCACTTTTTAAATATTCATTTAAAGCCTCTTGCCATGGACGCAGCAATCTTCTCCTAGTATTTTTAAGGACGGAGAAACTAGGTCTTTTTGCTGGTCGAAACCAGTCTTCACTTTTAACAGCTAATAATTCTAAATCAAAATCAAACATGTTATATAGATGCTCGGCGGCCTCATACCAAGTACTTAGTCCGCTATTTATTAAATGATACACCCCCCTAGGAGCATTATCGCTTAGCAAGTCAAAACTAGCTTCAGCTAAATCAGGAGTATAGGTGAAACAAGAAAGCTCGCCATCAACGGCTTTAACTTGTCTGTTTTTCTCAGCTAAATTAAGCATGACTTTAAAAAAACTAGCTTTGGAAAACTGATTATTAACTTTTGGCCCAAAAAGTCTAGAGGATCGAATAATATAATAGTTTAAACCTTCTAAAGCTCTTTTAGCGATTTCTTTCTCTCCAGCTAACTTCGATTCCCCATACTTATTAATCGGTCCTGGAATGGATAACTCATTATAGGCTTCAATTCGTCTTTGCTCAACACCGAAAACATAGTCAGAAGAATAATGCATCAACTTAATGTCGTTGATTAAACAGTAATCTGATAAAACAGCTGGTAGATCACGATTTATAATATAGGCTAAAGCCTCTTCTTTTTCGCCTTTTTCACAATCATCAACCGCATTATAGGCAGCGACATTAATGATAATTTTAGGCTTTATTTTTTTTAATTGTTCAGTTAATTCATTAAAATCTAAAAAATTAAAATCAGCATGGTCCCAAGCTGCTATTAGATCATCTTTAAATTGTTTTTGGAGCTGAACACCTAGATTCCCATTTGCTCCTAAGATGACTATGCCCATATATTTTGAGTATAGCGCAAATAAAGAAGAAAGCAAGAAAAAAA
>CAYURA010000048.1:0-3235 GCA_964446775.1 uncultured Gammaproteobacteria bacterium
AGACTGTAAATCTGTTGGCTTTTGCCTTCGCAGGTTCGAATCCTGCCCGGCCCACTAATATAATCTCTTCTCTTGAAGAGATTTTTATTATAATTATTTTTATTATGAAAAATATATTTAATTTTTAGGAGATGAATCGATAATATTATTTTTAAGCTCTGAATGAGAGATGAGCTTAAGTAGTGGTTGATATTTTTTTAAGCGACTTTATTATTAAATGTCCTTAGTATAAAACTTATATTTTTTAAATTTTAGCTATGTTTTAGTTTATTTGTTATAATATTATTATATGCCTTTAATTAACCCTGATAAAATTGGTTTAAGTCTAATCGCTATATTTACCGTGGAGATTTTTGTAATTGCTATTTTGTTGATTCTTATTGTTATGATTTAGATCATATGCCTGAATTACCAGAAGTTGAAACTGTTCGTTTAGATTTAATTAAGCACTTAATTGGTGCTCAGATTGATGTTATTAAAATTATCGATTTGAAGAATATTACTCCTTCAGCGATTTTTTTGCTTGATTTTTTACCTGGACAGGAGGTTTCATCTGTTAGAAGGAAAGGTAAATTATTGATTATTGATTTAAAAAATAGTGATTATCATCTTTTATTTCATTTAAAAATGACAGGTCAATTAATATTTACTAATAAAAAGATTAAAATTGCTGGTGGTCATAGCCTGGATGAGGGGTCATCTTATAAGGCGGTTGGTGGCGAATTGCCGAATAAACATACTCGGGCCTATTTTTTATTTACGAATGGGGCCCGACTCTTTTTTAATGATTTGCGAAAATTTGCTTATATAAAATTAGTTAATAGAGATGAATTAACTGAAATTCTTTTAAATAATTATGGCCCTGAGCCATTGACGCCAGAATTCAACCTTCCTTATTTTAAAAGCATCCTAAAAAATCGTAAAAGAGTAATCAAAGCTTTAATACTAGATCAAAAGTTAATTGCTGGTTTGGGCAATATTTATGCTGATGAATCTCTTTTTTTAGCTGGTATCAAGCCTTGGAAAGAAGGGAAAGCTTTGAAAAGCATAGAGGTAGAGAAGTTAATAGTAGCAATTAATGAGCTTATTGCTGAAGCAATTAAATATCGGGGAACAACTTTTCGTAATTACGTTGATGCTGAGGGTAAGAAAGGTAATTTTACTACTTTTTTGAAAGTTTATGGTCGGGAAGGCCAAGCTTGTTTTAATTGTGGGGCTAAGATTCTTAAAATTAAATTAGTTGGTAGAGGTACCCATTATTGTGCTAATTGTCAGAAATAGTTGTCTTTCCCTAATATTTGACTTTTATTCAGTTTTTATCTATTCTTATAGAGTAATTAATTTGTAATTTCTTAATGATATTCCGAGTATTCAAATATGTGGAAGGAATCTCGTAATCTCATATTTTATTTTTATGTCCCAGGACAACATGATTAAACTAGAGTGCACTGAGTGTAAAACTATAAATTATTTTTCTCATAAGAACAAAAAAATTTTAAAAGAGAGGTTAGAGATGAATAAGTACTGTAAACAGTGTAAGAAGCATACTTTGCACAAAGAAACCAAATAAATCTTTAACTTAAGCGCTTTTAAAGCGCTTAAGTTTTAGTCGGCGGTTTATTCCATATTTAATTGCAGTTTTTAAGTTGTTTATGATTAAAAATATTTCTAAATCATTTTTATTAATTCTTGTCGGCTTGGTAATTGTAGCTTCTTATTTTGTATTTCGTCCTTTTTTGACGGAAATTTTTATTGCCGCTATTTTAGCTTCAATTTTTTATACACCCTATCTAAAGTTAACTAAATTTTTGAAGGGTCGACGAAATATAGCTGCTCTATTAATGTGTCTATTGTTAGTAGTCATTATTATAATTCCGACTGTAAGGATTATTATTTATGGAGGGCAACAATCAGTGGAAGCATATTCGCAAGCAGTCAACTTTTTTAATCGTCATAGTGTTGATGGTGTCTTGCAGTCTAGCGCTTTGCCTGATAAATTATTTGGTGTAATTGAGGTGTCCCATTTCTTTGATGATCAATCTCTCCAAGATATCTTTTTAGGGGTATTAAAGAAGTCTAGTAATTGGTTGATTTCTGGTGCTGCTAGTCTGCTCAAAGGTACAACTAATTTTATCATCTCTTTATTGTTGATCATCATTACTATGTTCTTCTTTTTCGTTGATGGGAAAAAGATGTTAGAACGATTGATGTATCTTTCTCCATTGCCTAATGCATATGATCGAGAAATCTTTCAGAAGTTTAGAAGTGTTAGTTATGTGACTATCCTTTCTACCTTTGTTACAGCAACTGCCCAAGGTATAGTGGGTGCCATCGGGTTCGCCATTGTCGGATTTCCTGCCTTTTTAGCTGGTATTTTAGTAGGATTATTGTCACTCTTACCATATTTGGGATCAATGATTTTTTATGTACCAGTGGGCATATATTACTTGCTAGTTGGCCAAGTTTGGCAAGGAATTTTCGTTTTTCTTTGGGGTGCGATTGTAATTGGTAATATTGACAATGTTATTAGAGCTTATATGATTAAAGGTAAGGCTCAAGTAAATCCAATTTTTGTTATTTTCTCTATTTTAGGCGGTATTTCTTTATTCGGTTTTTGGGGAGTCATTCTTGGACCACTGATCATTGCTATTGCGGTAACTATTTTTCATATTTATGAATTAGAATTTTGCAGCTCTTTAGATAATGATTGTGGCGAGGATAATACTAATATTGGTTTAGCAGCTGAAAAGGTAGAAGCTAATAAAAAGAAAGAAATACTAATTGAGAAAAAAAGATATAAGGAAACTTTAAAATCCTTAGGCAGGAAATAGTTGAGTAGCTTAAAGAAATAGTTAATTTATTGTCTTATTATTTTTTAATAATATAAATTATTAAATATATGAGTGATCGGGTTAATAGAGTATACTATTGTCGTGATTGTGGTAATGAGGTAAAGTTTTTAAAAGATGGTGGCGGTCAGGTAGTTTGTTGTGGCCATCCTATGGAAATCAAGAAGGAGGGTTTTAATAATGAAGAATAGTTGATTTTTTTATATTTTTTATCATTTAATATTTATTAGTGAGTCTTATTATGTCTATTATTTTTTTTAGTTTATAAAATGATTTTTTTGGGTATAATAGGCTTTAGAAGATAATATATTGCGGGCGTCGTATAGTGGTAGTACAGGGGTCTCCAAAACCTCTAGCGCGGGTTCGATTCCTGCCGCCCGTGCATT
>CAYURA010000049.1:0-3171 GCA_964446775.1 uncultured Gammaproteobacteria bacterium
GTAGTGAGCGTATCCTTGAGCTAGCCCCTCAAGCTAAAGAAGGTACCGTTTACTTATCCGGCCCAGAGGCTATGGTAGAAAAAATAGGTAAAGAATTTAAAGAAATGAATATAAATATAAAGCAAGATTGGTTTCCGGGTTATACTAATGATAACTTCTAATTCTATATTAATTTAATATTTATATGACAACTTATAAAATCAAGAGAGTATATGAAACAATTAGTAATAATGACGGCAAACGCATTCTAGTTGATCGACTCTGGCCTCGAGGCGTTAAAAAAGAACAAGCTCAAATTGATTATTGGGCTAAAGAGTTAGCTCCAACAAGAGAGTTAATCAGTTGGTTTCACGAAGATAAAGAAAATAGATATAAGGAATTTGCTTCTATTTATCAAAATTACTTAAAAAATAGTAAAATTGATTTAGATAAAGTAATTACTAATAATAAATTAATTAGCTTAGTTACAGCAGTTAAAGATATTAAACACTCGCATCTGCCCAGTTTGTTAAAGTATCTAAACAAAAAATAAAAACTTAAATTATATGTTAAATATCGATGACACAGCTCCAGGATTTGAAGCCTTAGACCAAAATAATAGAGGGCACAAATTAGAGGACTACCAAGGCCAGTGGTTACTCTTGTACTTTTATCCTAAAGACAACACCCCTGGTTGCACTAAAGAAGCCTGCGCAATGAGAAATAATTATAATAGTTTTGATAAAATTAATGCAAAAATTTTAGGAATTAGCACTGACTCAATTAAAGGCCATGCTGATTTTGCTAAAAAATATAAATTACCCTTTTCATTATTATCAGACACCAACAAAAATATCAGCAAAAACTACAATGCCCTAGGTTTTAATAGAAGAAAATCATATTTAATTAATCCTGATGGTAAAATTGCAAAGATCTATTTAAAGGTTAAACCAGAAGAGCACGCACAAGAGGTTTTAGCTGATTTATCTACCATGGCTAAATAAGCAAAAAATATTTTACAAAAATATTTTATAACTTGCTAAAATTAATTATTATGTTATAATTAACTCAGAAACTTGAAAAGTTTTTATTTTTACTTTACTTAAAAAATAAGAATATGGAAAATAAATTAGATAAGCAAATGCTTGCTGAGATCAAAAAAGATTTAATTAATAGGAAGCAACAAATATTAGATAGCTTGGTAGACATTTCTACACCAGACAACCACGAAGCTGATCGCTTAGGAGCTAAATTTCCTGAATATGGAGATAAAGCAGATGAAAATGCGCAAGAAATTAGTGACTACAGTACTAGCTCAGCCACAGAAAGAGTTTTAGAAAAAACCTTAGCGGATATTGATGGCGCATTGAAAAGGATTGAAGATGGAACTTATGGTATCTGTAAATACTGTCATCAACCTATTTCACCTAAGAGATTACAGGCTAGGCCAGTAGCTAGCTCTTGTATAAGCTGCAAAACAGAATTACAAGATAATGAATAAACTTAAAGAAAATAGAAGTATTTTTTCAAACATAGCATATTTTTTTATAATTGCTATGTTTTTTGTTGCCGATAGAGTATTTAAGAACTTAGCTTTAAAACAAGGTTTGTTTATAAGTAAGCCTTTAATGGGAGAAATATTAAAATTTAAACTTTTTTTTAATAAAAATATTGCTTTTTCTATACCACTATCAGGAATCTGGTTAAATATTTTAATAAGTGTAATAGTTATAAGCCTTCTTTTAATAATAATCTATTCTAAACACTATAACTCTTTAAATAAAATAAGTATCTTTTGCTTAACACTTATTTTATTTGGTGCAATAAGCAATCTGCTTGATCGCTTCTTCTATGGAGCGGTGGTTGATTATTTCGATTTACAATATTTCACAATTTTTAACTTGGCTGATTTTATGATCAGTATTGGTGTCATAGGTCTTTTTATTAACAACATAAAAAAACAAGAAAACAGTGAAAAAATTAATAAAGAGGGCAAGCACTAAAGAAACTGCGCTTATTACTGCTATAAATCTCGTAAATTGTCAGTATCAAATAAATGCTAACAAAATTACGAAAAAGTAGTCAGACAATGACTACTTCATTATTATCCTTAATACTAGGCTCATAGTCAAATTTTTCCTTTTTCTTAGCCTTGTAAGCAAAAATTAAGCTCTTTCTTTAAATCATCAGTAATTTTTATTTTAGGGTAAGCACCTTTAGCCATTTTGTGAAATTTCCGCACTTGTGATTTATACCTGATATTGTTTTATATTTATTGACCTATTATTTAAGCTCTTATTTTTAATAAATATCCGAATAGTATTATTTGGTAATAAATTTTCCACTCTATCAGCCCACTCAATTACAGTAATGGTTCGCGGTTTACTCAAATAATCTTCAACCCCTAACCCTAATAGATCCCTCTCATTTAATAAGCGATAAGCATCAATATGACAAAGTATTAGCTTTCTCTTTTTTGAACTATGTATTTTTATTATCCCAAATGTAGGACTATTCACCCCATCTTTTATTCCTAGTCCGCTGGCTAATCCTTGAGTAAAGGCTGTTTTACCAGCTCCAAGATCACCGTACAAAGCCAATACCTCTCCACCAGACAAATCTCGTCCTATTTCTTTCGCAATAGCTAAGGTTTCTTCTAGGCTATTGCTAGCATATTCTACATGCCTTAATTTAACCATAATATCATTTTAACTTAAATATAAAAGACTAATTATAACAATTTCTCATTGGAGACACCCAAAGGAAGACATAAATATAGCTATATATTTTACTCCTAAAACAGTATGGATAATCATAACTTTAGAATAATCTATTTTTAACCCTTCTGCAATCTGCCAAGAATATTTTCTTCAGTTTCTCAAAGATATTTTTTTAATCATGGCTATTGTTTAATTTATATTTTTCTATTTTTCTTCTAAAGTTACGCTTTAAAATCTTATTTTGTGTCTTATCTATTCAGTAGCTATTTATTAGCACTACTTAAACTTAACTCTCAACTGTTAGTGCTTATATGGAATCCCAACTCTTTAAGGGACATTTAAATCTAAATCTAAGGAGCATAATTAAGACTTTAAACTCAGCAAATATAGCTACTAAAAATTATGGTCACAATATGGTCACAAACGACAATCAGATAACAGAATGTGCAATTAAAAGTATACCTATAAATAG
>CAYURA010000050.1:0-3035 GCA_964446775.1 uncultured Gammaproteobacteria bacterium
TGAGTCATTAGCGGCGGTCGCTACTCTAGTGGCTCCTAAGTTACGGTCTAGCCAATTTAAACCATTTATTTCAATACATTGAGCTGACCAGGCTGAGCCATTATAATTATAGATAATTAAATCACCACCACAAGTCCCTTGATTATAGTCTGTATCACCAGTTAAATTACCGTCATTACACATACGATTTATTGGCTCAATACAACAACCGTCACTATTAACATCTGAGTTATAGGCATTAACACTGGCGCCATGACTAATAGAGCCGCCCCAAGGCAAGCTACAAGCAGCACAAACACCAGATGTGCAAGTTTGATAAGTATATGAACCACTTAAAACACCAGCCGTACAGACCCTAGTTTCCGATATGCAACTGCTACATGCGGAACTACTGCTATAGGCAGTAATGCTTTCCCCTTCATCAATCTGACCACCCCAAGGTAAATCACAACTTGGCTCAGCGACACTTAAACCAACTGGATAAAAAATTATGAAGCTAGCCCATTCTTCGGCTAAAGCTGTCGGGATAAAAACTTCTAGACCACTATTATTACTAACTTTTTTAGCCTCACCATGAGCGTTAATTACTATTGTAACATTTGGTGGCAAACTACAACCATCAGCTGTGCACTGATATTTAGAAGATGGAACATCTGCTTGAGAATAATTAGGATTTGAAAAGATTGCTAAGAGCCCAATTAAGAACATGACTGGCAGAACTATTAAAATTAAAATTTTTTGTTTGTTCATAGAATTAAGATTAAAAATTAAGCCAGCTATATGGAAGAATAGCTTGACGATAATCTAAGGTATTAGCCCCAAAATATAGATACTTATCCACTGTTAATTTCAAACGTTTGCTTTCATTTAAGACAATGTCTCTAAAAGACCAGCCATGCTCAAAGATTAAAACTCCTTGATCAGTAAAAGCGAGGTACTTAGGTAGGCCTTCATCTCTAAAAACTAAGACTAATTGATTATTAAACCGTAAAACTCCACTTTGACAACCTTTAGTTTTTAAGACAAAATTAGATAAACTAGCTAAATCAGCCATACTAGCTTGTTTCTGCTGATAGACGCTTTCATAGTTTGAGGCCACTAAACTATCATTACTAACAAAGCTAAAGTAATTATTAACATATTTTACAAACTGATAGACATCTTCTACTTGACTGATAAAAGTAATTAAATCAGCTTGATAAGGAAGTAGTTTAACTTCTTCACTAAGCTCAATGTTTTTAACATAATCAATATCAACTATTTCTTCTCCCCTATTCTCTACTTCCAATTCTTCTTTTACATCTCCTTTATCCTCTACTTCTAATTCTTCTTTTACATCTACTTTCTCTTCTAAAATAAAATGATCCCGACTAGGAATACTAATTAAATCTTCATTACTAATCCCCAAACCTAAATTACGCATCACTATAAAAGCATCAGCTGGTCGCCCTAGATAATGACTTTTTAAATCATCGGGATTGATGTAATAGGCTTCACCATTTTGTTCAACTGCTAAAACAATCTTTCCTCCTAAGCTTTCAGGAAAAGATTCTTTTAAAAATAGTTTTAAATCACTGGAACTTATACCTAAACCAAAATTTCTCATTATTTCAAAAGCTTGAGCTGGGCGGCCTAAATAGACTCGCTCATAAATATCTGGTAAAACATACCAAGCCTCCCCAGTCGACTCAACCTGCAATAAGATTTTCCCCTCTAATCTATTCTTAGCCTCCGCTGGTGAAACTAAAAAAGCCAGAGATAAAGAAAGACTAAGAAAATAAATAATAAATTTTTTTGACATAAGAGATAATTAAATTAAATTAGGCTAATTTAAATACTGCCAAGTAAATGGTTCTAAAGCTTGAGAAAAATTCTTAGTTTCAGCTGGGAAATAGACATAGCGATCTACCTTCAACCCTAGCCTAGTCTCTTCAGCTTTAATAATATCTAATAAGGACCAAACAGAGTCAAATAATAGATTACCCTCAAGATCAAAAGCTAAATATTTAGGCACATCGCCATCTCTAAAAATAACTAGGAGATTACTAGTCTTATCATAATCATATCTTAAAATAGCTGGCTCAAAGCCTGAGTCGATTAATAGGGAGGCGCTTAAATGAGCCAGATCTGCTAAGCTCACTAGCTCTAAATCTTTTATTTCTTCTAGCTCTCTAGAGACTAAATTAACTTGATCATCTAAACGATAATTAGCTGATAAATAGGCAAGGATCTCGGCCACACTATCTAGCTCACTTTGAGATATTATTCTGGCTTGAGCCTGAAAAATTAACTCATCATTATCCTCTAGCTTAAGCACTCTCTTCTCTTGATCATTGTCAAATATCAAAAATAAAGTAATTGAAAAAAATAAAATAATTATAATCACCAAAATAATTCTAAAATTTTTTTTCATAATCTATTGGTCTAATTTATTTAATCTTAATTTTAAGATTTCTATTTCTGTTTGTAATTGTTCGATTTTTTTAGCTTGTTCTTGTATTCCCGCTGTTAATATGGCTGTTAGATTAGCATATTCAACTGACTTTAAACCATTCTCAGGGCTAGTATGAACTAACTCAGGTAAAACTTGTTCTAATTCTTGAGCAATGAAACCTTGAGATACTTCTCCATTATTTTTCCAACTAAATTCCACCGGTTTAAGCCGTTTTATCTTAACTAAAACATTAGTTAGAGATTTAACATTTTCTTTTAAACGAATATCAGAACTGTGATAATAGCCAGTTGCAAATACAGAACCATCAACTGTTAACTTCCCAGCTAATGTTGATGTCCCTATCCCCACACTGCCCTTTAAAATAGTTGTAGTAATATCATCGTTACCCAAAGTTACGCTATTACTTCCATT
The DNA here is from genome assembly GCA_964446775.1 of uncultured Gammaproteobacteria bacterium. Classification (GTDB taxonomy): domain Bacteria; phylum Patescibacteriota; class Patescibacteriia; order Patescibacteriales; family UBA12465. The sequence continues at coordinate 2,867 of CAYURA010000050.1, forward strand.
CCCTATTGCCCCATAACCTATTACTATCTGATTAGTTTCTCCATCAGCCTTAGCTCTGGTTTCAGCTCCTAAGAATAGGGAGTCAGAACCTGTTTCATTAGCTCCTCCGTCAGCTATATAGCGACCAGCATTAACTCCATTAGCGGTGTTATAGTTTCCTGTGGTGTTG
>CAYURA010000051.1:0-2968 GCA_964446775.1 uncultured Gammaproteobacteria bacterium
ACTTTTAAAATTTATTTATTGATTCACTAAAAAATGACAAACATCTCCATCTTTAATTGTATAGTCTCGTCCCTCTGTTCTAATTAGGCCAAGTTCACGAGCTCTTATTTCATTATGAGCTTCTACTAATTCTTTCCAATTTATAATCTCAGCCCTAATAAAGCCTTTAATAAAGTCGGTATGAATAACTCCAGCGGCTTCTGGTGCTTTAGTTCCCGTTCTCACTGTCCAGGCTTTCGTCTCGTCAGACCCAGTGGTAAAAAAGGTAACTAAACCTAGTAATTTATAAGAAGTAGTTATTAATTTATCTAGCCCGCTTTGTTCTAAACCTAACTCTTTAATGTATTCCGCTTGTTCATTTTCAGGGAGGTAGCTGATCTCCTCCTCCATTTTTATGTTAACACCAATTACTTCACCATCTAGACTATTAAAATCAGGTAAATCTTCTAGATTATCGGAGTTAATAAGATAAATAATTGGTTTTAAGCTGAGTAAATTTAAACTGTTAATAAAAATTAATTCTTCTTCATCGAAACTTAATGATCGTAAAGCAAGGCCAGATTCAAGATGTTGGCTAATCTTTTCAAGTATTTTTGTTTGCAGAATTAATTCTCTATCACCACTACGGCTTTCTTTTTTTGTTTTTTCTAATCTTTTGTTAACGCTAGCTAAATCAGCTAATATTAGTTCTATATTTATTGTTTCTTTGTCTTCCAGTGGATCTATTCGGCCATTAACATGGACAATGTTTTCATCTTTAAAATTGCGAATTACTTCACAGATAGCATTACATTCTCTAATCTGAGCTAAAAATTGATTACCTAAACCTTCGCCTTTGCTTGCCCCAGCCACTAAACCAGCAATATCTACAAACTCAATAGTAGTAGGAATAATTTTTAGTGGTTTAGATACTTCTGCTAAACTATTTAAGCGATCATCTGGAACCTTAACAACGCCAATATTAGGATTAATAGTGCAAAAAGGGTAGTTAGCAACCTCCACTCTCTTTTTGGTAAGGATGTTAAACAGGCTAGATTTACCAACATTAGGTAAGCCAACAATGGCAATTGATAGGGACATAAATAATTTTAATTGTTTATATTATTAGTATTTTTAGCAGTAAATAGGAAAAAAAGCAAGAGACTTTTACAATAAAAAAGGAGCCCAGTACGGGCCCCTCTTTATCTAAATAAAGTGATAATTAATAGGCCGAGTCTGAGCTCCAATCCTAGCTTGCTGTTTACTTGTTTTTTTCAAGTTGTTCAGCCAGGATTTATTTGGAGCTTGCTAGCTTAAGCTTTTATCTTTTTACCGATTCTTTGTAAGATTCTTTATTATTTCAATGGCTAATTTTATTAAAAATATTTTTTTAATAATTTTGATTAACCCCATTTTATCTTACACCTTGGATTTTATTCCTTCTTTCATCATGCTAGCGCTGATGACTTTTTCAAGATTAGTAAAAAGAACTTTATCTAACTAATACTAGTATAGCACCTATTTGGGGATAAAGCAAGCCCTAAATGGCTCTTTTTATTAATATTAAATATATTGTTTAATATTAGCAATATATAGCTATTATTTTTATATTTAAGTCCACATATTTGTGGACTAAAGTTTAGATGTTTTACACAGAATACACAAGTTATCCACATGTAGTATCCATTAAAAAAACCTTAGTGTTTAGCAAAGGTTTATTTGAGGCTCGGGTGGGATTTGAACCCACGAATGACAGTTTTGCAAACTGCAGTGTTAGACCACTTCACCACCGAGCCTTAATTCATTATTAGTTTATAAGAAATAATCATAAAAAGCAATATTGTATACTTATTTTATAATTTCAGATTAGGATCAGCTTTTAATTTTCTGTAATTTAGAAAAGCGTTATCTTTATTCTGATAATAATTGTAATATCCAGCAGCCGCAATCATGGCAGCATTATCTGTAGTATAAGCTAATTTTGGTAAAAATACCATTATTTTTGTAAATTTTTTTATTATTTTTTCAGTTAATTCGCTCCTTAGGGCCATGTTAGCTGCTACTCCGCCAGCTAGAATAAAGCTTTTAGCTTTATATCTTTCAATTGCCTTCAGACTTTTATGTATCAGAGTATCAATAATTGCTGATTCAAAGGCATAGGCATATTCAGGCATATTTTTTTTCCAGGTTTTATCCTTTTGGAGCTTATATAATAATGCGGTCTTAAGGCCAGAAAAAGAAAAATCAAAATTAGGTGAATTTAACATCGGTCTGGGTAGCTGAATCTGAGATTTTTTATTACTAATTCTAAACTCTTGAGCCAATTGAGCAATGACTGGGCCTCCAGGGTATGATAATCCCATCATTTTGGCCGCTTTATCATAAGCTTCACCAGCAGCGTCATCTCTTGTTTCGCCAATTACTTTAAAATTATAATGTTCATTCATCAAAATTAAGTTGCTGTGACCGCCTGAAACCACTAAGGCAATAATTGGGAATTGGGGCAAAGGATTGGTATTTATGAATGAAGCATAGATATGTCCGATAATATGATGGACTGGTATAATCGGCTTCTCCCAAATCAAGGCTAAGGATTTCGCTGTTTCAATGGCGGCTAACAGGGAGCTAACTAAGCCTGGTCCTTGAGTAACAGCAATAGCTCCTAAATCATTAGCTTTTATTTTTGCTTTCTTTAAGGCTTCATCAATTGTGGGTAAGATGCGCAAAACATGCTCACGAGCAGCAATCTCGGGAATGACGCCGCCATATTGAGCATGAATATCTATTTGTGAAGCAATAACGTTACTAAGAATCTCAGTTTTTACTCCCTTTGCTTTTAAAACAGCAGCGGCACTTTCATCACAGCTGCTTTCTAACCCAAGTATATACATATATGTTCATTGTAAAGGTTTTTTGGATAAAGGCAACAGGAAAAGATTATTAACTTATATTTCTTATATTTCTTAAAGAAAAATCTTAAAGAAATAAT
>CAYURA010000052.1:0-2868 GCA_964446775.1 uncultured Gammaproteobacteria bacterium
ATTTTCTTTTTTAAAACAGATTATTTCTGTTTAAGCTAGAAGATAAAAAATATTTTTTTAAATATGAGCGCTTTTTTTTAGATTATAACCATTGTGACAGGAAAGACTATTATAATAAGCTAAAAAAGGATTGCTTAAATAATAGCTTTATAGTAAGCTCTATTTAAGTAATTGCCTGTTAAAAGGCAATCTTAAGGTCTTTGAAATATAAATTAAAAAAAAGAAACAAATGGAGAGAAATAAGATTTCTGATGAGCTTTATCTTGAAGAAAGCCTGATAGAGTTGCGAAAATATTATGAGTCTAGGTTAAGAGCTCATAAAGAATTTTTGGATAAAAATCCTAATGAATTACTGTTTTCTGATCTAGCAAAAGCTCAAAGAAAGATCAAACAGTATGAAAATTTTTACGTCACGCAGTATCTTCAAACCATGAACACTATCGATTATAAACGTAATCATGGCTATCCTCCACATCTTCTAGATAGATTAGAGGAACATCAAAAAAAGAATTTCAAAAGAGATATCATTTTGTCAATAAACAAAGTGATGACAGACCTTGATGAAGCTTGGTTCAAGTAAAAAAATATAAGCGGCAATTAGACATTGCCGTTTTTATTTTTCTTAATTTCTTTATTAGTTATTATTAGGAAGACTGAAAGAGATAGAAAGAAAAATAATTCAAAGATGCCAGTCATCCCAAATATGAAAAGCGTTAAAATAGAGCCACCGACTGTTATCAGTAATAGTCTGATTGATTTAATGGAGGTTTCTTTGTTAATCGCAGATAGGTATCTAGAGAATAAAAATAAGGATATTAATAAAAATAGACCGAAGATAAAACCAAAAATACCGTGTAGATTTATAAAGGACATTTTTCCTTCAAGTTCACTGTAGATAGCTTCATTGTTAGCCGTTGGAGTTATCACTGTTAGCACTAGAAATAACATTGATAATTTAGCCAGGCGATGAGCTTGTTTATTTTCAAATTTAGTCTTATTAAAGATATGGATAATAGAAATTAACAGCAAGGTGGCAGTGATCAAGCCCCAAATGATAAAATTAATTCGATTTTCAAACCAGTTACCAATCATGCTGAAAGTATAATTAAGTGGTGATTCTTTGAAAGCAAAAATGACAGCATAAAATGGTACTGTTAATAAGGCAAAAGAAATTAGAGAGTCGTTAAATCGATGATTTTTCACTGCTTATATTTTATTTAATTATATTTGAAGTTTAACATATAAGTGATGATATTAAAATTACTAGCTAACCGAGATGAGCTTATAATTATTGGTGTTTAAAAAATATGAAAAGCTAATCGAAGAAAAGGCTTTTGCCTCGCGTATTAGTATACAGAGATGTTAATCTTTTTTTAAAATATCAGCTATACTAATAACTAGTAGCGCTAGCCTTACTTGAATTAAACTATCTATGTTAATTAAGCAAAAGGAAAAGACAGAGATAGAAGCAGAAAGTGATGCTGCTTTGGTTTTAGCTAGTTTAGCTAAGCCTGAGGCCTTTGCTGCTATCATTAAGCGTTATGAGAAAGTATTGTCGCTTTATATTCGTAGAATAACTAATGTTTCCGATGATGAATGTGAGGATATTTTACAAGAGGTCTTTATCAAAAGCTATTTGAATTTAAACGATTACAATCATGGCTTAAAGTTTTCTTCTTGGATCTATCGTATTACCCATAATCAAGTGATAAGCTATTACCGGAGTCTTAAAGCCCGACCAGAAGGATATTTAATTAGTATTGATGATAATGAAGCTTTAGGTTTAGCTGATGGACTTAATTTAGAGTTGAATATTGATGCTAGTTTAAATAATGCTAAAATAAGCCAGGTATTATCATCACTAGATAAAAAACAGCGGGAAATATTAGTTCTGAAATTTTTAGAAGAGAAAAGCTACCAAGAGATATCAGATATTATTAAAAAACCGAGTGGCACGGTCGCCTCTAGTATTAATCGAGCTAAGGCGGCTTTTAGGGAAGAGTTTAAGAAACAAAAAATAGAACTATAATTTAAAAGAAAACTATAAGCTATCGCTTAATTCATTTCTTTAATCTATATGGCTGAGAATAATTTAGTTAATAAAATAATAAATAAGATCAGGGAGGATAAGCTCGAGCCTAAACCGCGCTGGCATTTTCTCTTAAAAAACTACGTTATTTATCTTAGTGGGGCTTTAGCTTTAATCTTTGGAGCTTTAGGGGTTTCGGTTATTATCTATCTATTAAAGTATAATAATTGGTCCATGGGTAGTTTAAGTGAAGAGGGTGTTTGGGGCTATATTATTCTCACCATGCCCTATTTCTGGCTCATATTTTTAGCTATCTTTATTTTTGTTCTATATTACAACCTTAAACATCTAAAACGAGCCTATCGCTATCCATTGAAAGTAATTATTCTCTTGGCTTTCTTTAGTAGTATTGTTTTAGGCGAAGCTTTCTATCTCCTGGGCTTTGGTGAAAAATTAGATGAAGAGTTAGGGTCTAAGTCACCTTTGTATCAAGAAGTTCTTAATCCTCAAGTTAATTTCTGGTTTCAGCCAGAAGCTGGTCGTTTAGTCGGCTTAGCCCACAGTACGGCTAATGGCCTAGAGTTAATCGATCCTAGTGGTGAGATCTGGGAAATAGTGGCCAGAGATGAATTAATGAGTCTACCGGAAATTGTCGCTTACGAGCCTTTAAATATTATTGGCTCCATTGAGTCGGATCAGGTCTTTAAAGCGCAAATAATCAAGTCTGTGCGCCCTGGCAGGGCCTTTATGGAGCGACCAGGCCGGAAGTTCTGTCCGCTTGGCGCCCCATGTGAATTTAGACCAGGTCATTTAAGGAATAGATAGGAAGATGAATAAGC
>CAYURA010000053.1:0-2862 GCA_964446775.1 uncultured Gammaproteobacteria bacterium
ACCCCTGTTACCAGGATGAAAACCTGATGTCCTAACCACTAGACGAAGGGACCAAGATAAATAAAAAAATGGAATTAATAAAAATTAATTTCATCCACATTGTATAAACATTCTATTTCTTTGTCAAATACTTGAAACTCAATTAAAATTTAATACCTAAAACTCTATAGTAACTCTAATACTATGTTATCCGTGTAATTAAAGGGTAAGAAGCTAATTGGATTGCTTTAATTGTGATACAGCGTTAGCATCTTTATTCTTATTCCCTCTGTAATCATCTAATATTCTCATCATATCTTTAAATCCGGACCAAGATCTTAGGGATTCTACGGCATCTATTGCTGAGGCGTTCCAATGTTGCTTACCAGATATAAAGCCACTAAATAAAGGATCTCCCTTATATTTTTTACAAAATCCATCAACTGTCTTTTCATTAATTATTATTCTCCCCGTCATAACACTAGCTGCATTAATCTTTAAATTTTCCTCATAATATTTAGTTTTAAAATAATAATCATCTTGCATCTTATTTAATGATGAACGGTATAATTCATTATTAACTATGTCTAAGTACTCTTTATACTCATTTAGTCTAAAATGACAATCAGCAAGCATCCCCTTATAAAAACAATAATTAGAAGATTCGTTATTTTTTTTCTTATCAATCTCTGAATTAGCTAGTTCTTCAAAAATAGGCAGAGCCGCTTCAGGATTCTGAAGATCGTATAATAAATCAATAGCTAAATTTGTAAATTTTTTTGACAAATAAGCATTTTCTTTTAACGCTCTAGTTGTTAAATCGCTAATTGTCCCCAAATCTTCTAATCGTCTAGGTTGAATTTTTTGACTATTTATTTCTTGAACTTGTAAAACAAAAGTCTTATCCATCTCTCCATCTGTATTTATTTCATAATAATTATTAAGCAGAAACCTCTGTATGTTCCCGCTTATTTTTATCACCAGCTCATTTAATAGCGGTTTTTCGTAAGATGTTCGATTATAAATCTTTTTTAGTACAGTTAATAGATTTAGATTATTATTTAAATTATTTGGATCAATCTCAGCTGCAGTAATCATCTTATTCAAAGCCACAGCGATTTTTTTTTCATCATCCCTCTCCCCACTAAAAATATTTTTGGTTGCCTCTGAAGCCAAAGCAGTGCCCTCCTTAGATAATAAATAAGCTTTATATTTATCAAGAGAGTTAATTCTATTTAATTGTAAATATTCATCCTCATTTAACTCCCTAGTACTATTACTTGTCATTTCAAAAAAGACATCATCTTCATTTATTCTTAATAAAGCGTGACCTTCAAGCATACAAAACTCTACCTGGTTACTGGTAATGCCAATTTTACTTAATATCGACAAGCAAATAAGCAAACGGCTATCACAATCAAAAGAACCTTTAGCCTCTACCCCAGCTTCTTCTGGAAAAGCATCCTTAATATAAATTGTACTTTCTTGATCTGAAAAATCACTACTAATAGAATTATTTATATAAATTATCATTTCGGCCATCGAGGGAAACTGCCTGCCATTGAGATCATTAATAATACCATCTTCTAGCTTCTTAATTTCTGCTACTTGATAAGAGGTGGGATTTTCCGATGCAAGATTATAGGCCATCAAGGAACTAAATTCCTTATACTTCTCCATCTCTGATTCAAATGTTTCTTGCTTAGATTCGCTCATGTTAATCTCTTTTTTAAGTTGATCAAAATCAAGAGGAAAATTAACTTTCCCCTCTGCTTGAAGAGGAGCTACTAAAGATAACAAAGTCATTGCCTTATACAAATAATTCTTCCCCAATATCATCGAATAAAATATTTTTACCTTTTCCCTCTTAGTAGTCTCTGGATTATTAATAATTTTTAAATATTCGTCTAAAATATAGGCTCCCAATCTTTTTAGTGTTTCTTTTACGACAACCTTATCTTCATGATCTTGCCCTTCTACAATTAATTCTTCAGGTATCCCTGATTTTTTTTCAATAGGATTTTTTTTAATTTTATTTATTTCCATAATTATCGAAATTATTTTTTAATGATTTACGTAGTTGACGAATTTCTATCTCCTCTCTTTGCTTTTTCAATAATAAAACGATATCATCGATATAACTAAAAATTTCCTTTATAATGATATGCTGATTTTGATAAAAATTTGATACTCTGCCCTTCATATTTAAAAAAATATACTATAAAATCATTTAAATTAATCAGCTTAAATACTTGAGAATATTTTTCGACATCATATTAATCTTCCATGATCGGACTATTTCCATTATCTACATTAAATTTTTCATTAAAATTCATAAATTTTATAACGATAACGTTAACTCAAATTGATTTGTCAGAAACGTCGATGCAGGATTTAGGTGCTCTATCCAATATAATAAACTACCCCGCAACAAGCTACGATATATCACAACTCTTGTCAGAGTTAGTTTTTAAAACAAAGTTAATTGATCACGATAAATTTGTTGATAACTCTTTCCCTGCTCTTGAACATATTTCTTAATTTGTTCTTCATTACTATGTAATCCTACGGTGTTGATGTAATATCCTTTTGTCCAGAATTGACCACCCCACAGAAACTTTTTGACTTCAGGATTTCGGAGAAAGATTTCTTTGGCAATAATACTTTTCGTTACTTGAACAATCCTAGATGGCAACATCATTAGTACAGACTGAATTAGAAAGTGAACATAATCTTCGTCAGTTCCAATTTCTACAAAATGGATGTCATATGCTGGTGCAAACTCAAGAAAAACTTCTTTGAGAGTTTTCTCTACTGATTTAGTAAACACTGTCAATCCCTGATATTACTGAACCACTAAACTGCTAGATTATTTGGAAAGGT
>CAYURA010000054.1:0-2668 GCA_964446775.1 uncultured Gammaproteobacteria bacterium
TATACTCTAGCGGTAATTATACTATGAAAGAGTTAGCTGATTTAATGTATAAAGAAGGATTTAGAAGTAGAAGTAATATTAAATATCATAAGAGTAAAATATATAAACTCATCAATGATCCGTTTTATTGTGGCACTATGTTATTTCATGGAAAAGAATATCCTGGTAAACATGAAACAATAATCTCTAGAAAGTTATTTAATGAATGTCAAAAAGCGATGGACTTAAAACAACATCCCAAGAAAAAAAGAATATATTTCCCTTTTAGAGGTTTAATGACTTGCGCTAAATGTGGCTGTCTATTAACTGCTTCTCGCAAGAAGAAAAAGTATGTTTATTATTACTGCACTAATGCCAGAGGTAATTGTTCTGAACATAATCATTATCTAAGAGAGGATGAAGCGATAAAAGCATTGTCGGAAGTATTTGATAGATTAGTAATTAGTGAAGAGATGGTAGAAATAATGTATCAAAATAGTTTAGAGTTTTTCATTAATAATAATCCAGAGCGCAGAGAGTATTTAGAAGCTAAGCAGGGGCTAGAAAATGAGCTTAGGAGATATGAAAATAGAAAAGACGAACTCTTTAACCTGCTGCTAGATAAAACAATAACTAAAGAAGATTATGAGCTAAGAGAAAAAACTATAATTAGTGAAATAAATAATTTTACTTCTGCTCTAAAAAAATTAGAAAATGAGCAAGAAGTTGTTCTAACAGAAAAAGATTTGGAACTTACTAAAGAATTCTTTTTATCCCCCAAAAAGCAGAAGAAAGCATTTTTAAAAGTATCACTGGACGACAAAAGAAAAATGCTCTCTGGATTAGTTTGGAACTTATCAATAGACAACAAAAAATTAGCTAAGGTTAGTTTCAAAGAGCCCTTTGAAACCCTAGCTAATTCTGCTAAAAACACCGATATTGACAATCTGCGGAGAGTGGGACGTAGTTGGAACGGTTTTAGTTATATAAAAATAACATCTTTTTAAACTGAAATGAAGCTTCTTACTCATTTAACCTCAATTGTTTAGCATTTTTAGAGCTAATAACTGATTTCCCAGTTTGTGACTCTATATCTTTTCTTGCATCGCCAGCTATCTTTCCGCCACGTCTAGCAATATCTTTATTTTTATTTAAATTTTTTGGATCAATTGTTTTGCTAAGTTCAGTAGTTGATGTTTCTGCTAAAATATTAAGTGCTAATTCTATACTAGACATATTATCACGTAAGTTTTCTTTTTTTAAACCTTTAATATTTTTATATTCTCTAATAGTTTTGCCGGCCCACTCTTTAGTCATAATATTTGTTAAAATGGCAAATTCAACACCCTCATTAACACCTGTGCGTTTCCACTCATCAGTTAATTCCTTACGAAATTGAATAGATTGTAAACGAGCATTAATCCATTCCTCACTATAACCAAGATTTCTATAATTTATCATTGCTCTATCTATTGCTAATTCCGGATCCTGTGATTCATTAATATGATCATTACCAACTTTAGCTAACCATAGTTTAAATGGCTCAGCTTTTGGCGATGGTATAGACTGAATTAAACGCAATACATTTTCTGTAGAAAAACAGTCTGTAGCATAATATTTATCGTCATTAGCTTTGAATTTCAGTTGTACGATTTTATCGTACACCTCACTTCCTTCATTTTTTAACTTATTTTTTAAATCAGCCCAATACCTTTTTGGAATAGTGGAGTCTGTTAATATTGCAACAACATCGATAATAGAAAAATACCAAAGTTCTTTTTCCTCATCAAAGTGACGACGAATTTTTTTATTATTAAATAATATAATTTTATTATCATTTTTATTCATATTATTAGTATACCAAATGCTACATGAAATATCTATAAACTAGAAATAAAAACAAGCCAATTATGACTTGTTTTAGTTCATGCGGGGAGAGTGGGACGTAGTTGGAACGGTTCTATAAAAATAAAAAAGGCAATACATTTTTACTATTTCATAGTTTTTACTATTCATCTTTTATTATGTACTTAAAAAAATGATTCTCTAATAAAGTGTTATTTAGAATTAATTTCTTAGATAAAGTACAAAATATGTGTATCTAAAATAGTATTTAAATAATACAAACAATAATCTGGTGCATTAATTTAAATTAAATCTATAAACGGTTTAGTAGTAGGTAAAAAATCATAATCCTTTAAATCTATTTTTTCTACCCATTTTAAATCATTTATCTTAGGGTCATTTAAATGAGTGGCACTGCTTAGTGCTTTACAGTGGTAACACAAAACAATCGCATGTATATTATAATCGACATGTTGCCAGTGTCTTGAAGTGCTTTTTGGTAATAAATTCAATATTTCAACTTTCAGACCTGTTTCTTCAAGTATCTCTCTATGTAAAGTTGCTTCTAAGTCTTCGCCAAATTCATTTGTACCACCAATTAAGTCCCATTTTAAATGCGCCTCTGGCACATTAAGATCAAACCGTTGACTTAATAAATATTGATTCTTGTTGTTCTTTATTAATCCAAGCACCACTAATTTTGTTTTATCCTCCATATGTTTATTATTTATCTTAATATTAACATTACTCATTCCAAACTTCAATTCTTTTATAAAAAATAGCCTTAATTTGAACTGTACCCCGTTTAGTAGACACGGGTAAAAAAACGACTAAGCAATTGCTA
>CAYURA010000055.1:0-2480 GCA_964446775.1 uncultured Gammaproteobacteria bacterium
AAAATTTATCAATAATAAATTAAATTACCTCGTGCTAGTACGATCTTGCGGAGAGGGTGGGACGCACTGGGAACGGTCTTAAGTATTACTTCCGCAAAATTGGTTTAAAATAAGCAAATTACATAGAAGATTTCTTTTGCAATATTATTTCCAACCATTTTTGTCCTCGTAAATCATTTAATTTATTTTTTAGAACAACAAAACCAGCGGTTAATTTCTCTATATCATTTTTTGAATATAAATAATATGTTCTTATACCAAACTCGTCCTCTTTGGTAGTTTCTACATAGCTATCAGAGTATTTCATTGATAATCGCATAACTCCATTATCATTCAATGCGATATAGGCATCAGCTAAAATCTTTTGCAGACTTTCAATTGGTACGTGAATCAGCGAGGCAAAAGCGAAAATAACATCTAAACCTTCCCCAAATTTATAATTTTCAATGTCGACAACCTCAAAATTTCCTTTTGGCACTTTTTGTCGTGCTAGCTCTACCAGTTTTTTCGAAATATCTATTCCGATATAATTATCTGTAAATTTAACCATCTCTTCTGCATCACGACCATTTCCACAACCGATTTCTAAAACACGAGGATTTACTATTTTTACTAATTCTAAAGTTTCTTTAATATCGCTTGTGCGTGCGCCCAAACTATCAAACTTTTTTGCAAGTGATTGAGCACTATTGTTATAAGTATCAACAGTTTGCGTTTTATTATCCATATTTTTTTGATTAATAGTTCTATTATAATTTACCCTCTTTAATTAATTCAATCGAGGATTTTCCAGTTTGATTTTTTAAAACTATATCCTTTTCTTTAATAGCGTCATTTATTCTAGCGACCTGTTTTTGCGAAATTTTATTTGGAATATCTTTAAAAGCAAAGTATTCAATTTTATCTGCCTCGTCATTAAGGGTTAATTGCCCGCCAATAATTTTACAAATAAAAGAAAAACAGACTTCACTTTTTTCTGGTTTATTATAAACTCCGGCTAATTTAACTATTTCCACGTCAAAGCCAGTTTCTTCTTTAACTTCTCTAATAACACATTCCCATGGAGATTCTCCTGCTTCCATAGCGCCTCCTGGTAAATTCCATAGGTCATAATCCATGCGATGACAAAGTAATATTCTATTTTGTTCGTCAAAAATGAATCCGAATGAAGCAATAACAAATTGAGGTTTCATAAATTTACTTTAAACAAAATAATTAACTATTTGTATTAAAAAACTAAATCCGATTAAAGCAACACCAAAATAACTAAATTTTTTATAAAGCTTATATTTTTTAGCCTCACTCTCATCTTGTTGCTCTAATATTAAATTAATCGTTCCATCTTTTGAGACTTTTGGAGGCAAGCCGAAGAAAAATAAAATAATTGAACCGCTTAAACCAAGTAGCGGACTTAACAAACCTTGAAAAAACATATTTTTAAAATCTATTTATATTCTTAAATTACCACGAAAACCCTAAAAAATCAATAAAATTGACTAATTTGACTATCACCTTTTTGAGTGCCAAAATAACAATATGACTACCGATAAAATCAAAGACCAATTAATCGACTTTAACCGTCAATTCAAGAAAAATTCAGGCCATTTTAAGAGCTTTGAAGTTATTTTTGATTATATCAGCTTTCTTAATTCCGAGCCTTATTTGAAAGACTTATTAGCCCCTATCGTTGACTATACCAATAAGCAAATAGGCCTAATGACCGAGATTGTTAAAAATCCAGAGAAAAGCCAAGCTATGGATAATATAAGTTTAGATGTGCTTAACCCCTCTAACTTTTCGGAAATGCCTGTTTTTAATCAAGAATTTAAGGGTTGGCAAAAGGCCATAGAAAACAAAGAAGACCTGGCTTTTAAAGAACTGCCATCCATAAATTTAATGAGCCTTATTTTAGTGGCTAACGGCATGCAGGAGATAAAGGACTGTCAAAAATCGGGAGATATTAAACGAGCCGATGAATTAATAGAGATAGCTAAAGACGAATCTTTCGCTATTATGCCTGCCCATAATGTTAAAAATGCGCCAGAAAAAATTATCACTTCGGCTCAATTTTTAGATTCCTCAATGGAATTAATTAATAAACACATAATAGATAAAATAGATTCACAAGCCTTTTTAGAAAGTCTAAAACCAAAACCGCCAATTAGCTTTGACCCTAAAAACAGTATCCTATATATCCGAGGCCAAGAGATAAAAATCGCTCTCAAAAGTGAAAAGCCGATAGATCATTATGTTCTAGAGGCTATCTTCGCTAAAGACCTAACTGACCAAACGGACTTCGTGGAGATATCGGAAGATTATTTGAAAGAAAATTATGAGGGTAATCGGCAAAGATTCCGCCATGCCTGCGATAAACTGAATCGTAAAATCGCCAAAGCTACAAGCAATAAAATTAACGACTTTATAAGCTATACGACAGAAAAGAACGGTTGGTGCCAAATCAATCATAAATACCTGTAAAA
>CAYURA010000056.1:0-2425 GCA_964446775.1 uncultured Gammaproteobacteria bacterium
AAATATTTTTTATCTTCTAGCTTAAACAGAAATAATCTGTTTTAAAAAAGAAAATTGTTCAGAGCCTTTAAACTAAATATTTTTTAATTATTGTTTTATAATTTTTACAAAAATTTTTAAATAATATAGTAAAATTAAAAAGTTCAAGTAATAAATAAACGAGCTAAAACTACTAAATGTTTTTTGAGCGCTATCAAAGTAAATATTTCTCTTAACTGCTTATCTTTTAATTGATGAGCTTCGCAGCCAAAGTGATGGAAGAACTCTTTCTTGCATTTCTTTCGATAATCAAAACTAGAGACAGTTTTCACTTGTTTGTAGCCAACTATAGTTAAAATCATTGCCTCTATATTAGGTTGATAAAACTGGAATAAATGCCCTTTTTTAATAATAAAACTGGCAATTTTTTCTGAATCATCTAAATCATTATCCAATAAGAATAATAGCTTGACATTAAGAAATTCTTGCCTTGGTTTAAAGTCAAGCCCCCTGATCAGCTTGTCATACTTTCTTTTAAATTCAGCTAAATCCCTGATTCCACCCAGATCTTTTGGCCCTTTAAAAGTTCTTTTTTTATTTGAATAATTAATTTTTAAAAAATTAAAAATCAATTTTTCTGCTTCACCTTCAGAAAAAACTAATACAAGTTCTTTTTCTTTGATAAATGCTTCTTTCATAATAACTGTTTGAGCCTGTAATCAAATAAAGAAATATCAGGTGATCCTCCAAAAAGACCTAAACGATATTTTTTCTTAATATTATCTCGTTGCTTAGCATTTTCAATCTCTGCCAGTTTATAGACTAGAGAGCTCATATCTTGTTTTTCAACAATGAAAGTCTGATTAATGTCTAATAAATCCATGGTGTCATGATTATGAGAAGCAAAGAATAGTTGTGAGTTTTTTAAATTAAATTCTTTATTAGCAAAAAGAGATAATAAGGCTATTTCTATATCAGGGTGAAAATACCGGTTTGTTTCATCATAGACCACAACTCCTCCGGTTTTAAAAGTACTAATAATATCAAAAATATGACTAAATAATTCTCTTGTCCCAGCAGATTCTTCTAGCATATCAATGCTATGGATAAAATCCCTATGCTTCACTTTAATAGATATCTGATTATTTTCATTAATTATCTGCAGTGCTTCAATTGACTCATCAAAACAACTCATCATCTCTTGGGTTAATTTTAAAGCTGCTTGCTTATGATCCTGATTAAGAGAACTTATCTTAAGAGCGCTATTTAAAATCGCTACTGGAATAGGTACACTTACATCATAACCATCGGTCTTTAAAAATACTGCTACTGTTTTCCGATAATTAATAAAATCAGCCACTGCTTTAGCATTAACATTGTTGATTAAATGAGAAATAAAGCTTTGATAATCTTCAATGTTGGCCAGTGATAAATAATCTTTAAGCCCTTGATATTCAGATCCAAAACTGATACCGTTTTTTTTAGTACGTAAAAAAATTTTTTTAGCTTTAGCATTTTTTTTATCAAGCGTTGTTAACAATAATTCTTCCCTAACAATAGTATTAACATTTTCTATTTCTATATTATATTGATAATAATTAGAACCAAGCAAAAAATCCATGCCTAGTTTAGTGCTTTTATTTTCATATTTTTTATGGCTATTAGGGCGAACCAATACTAACTGCTTGCTGAGATCTTGAGAATTATTAACATTAAATATTAGGCGCATAATGGTACTTATTGCCCTTAAGACATTACTCTTACCACTAGCATTAGATCCAAAAAATCCATTTATTAAAGACACTTTCTCCCTTTTTTTATACTGAAAATAGCCCCGGTCTTTCTCGGAGTAAATTCCCCCTTTTAAAAATGAGATTTCCCTTTCGTCGCCAATGGAATAGAAATTACTAAAACTAATTTTTGTAATCATATAAATAATTTTACAATTAATTGTAATATTTATATTATAAGCGAATAATATTAGGCTGTCAAGTCCATTTTTATACATATTTATGTAAAATATTAAATATAACTAATTAAATAAAGCCCAAACTATACTCTACAAATAATATCAAATAGCGGCTGAAGCAAAGATAAACTAATTATGAAGCCATTCCGATTAAAGATCATAGACAAACATATGACCTATGTTTTAACCAATATTAAAAAAATATACAACTCTGCTAAATGACTTAGTAATCTATACTCTTAAATTCTTTAGCTCACGCTTAGCACCATCTTTTTTTATATATATGTTTCTATAATGCAATTTACGGTTAATTCCAGATCAGTTGTTATGGTCTTAATTTATATCAATCTAATAGCCCCTCTAATTTTAAAATTAGAGGGGCTATTGTCTTCTTTCTTTTTTCATCTATTCATTTAATCTAAAGTGCTTCCTTTACCCCTCTCATTCTCTCTTCTTAGGCCTCAGTCTTCCCTATTT
>CAYURA010000057.1:0-2384 GCA_964446775.1 uncultured Gammaproteobacteria bacterium
CTCTCCGCAAGATCGTACTAGCACGAGGTAATTTAATTTATTATTGATAAATTTTATGGAAAAATTGATTGTTAATCAATTAGAAAATAATGAAGAAAAAATAAAACATTCTTTAGAAAATGTATGGGATTTAATATATGAATTCCAAAATTGTTTGAAAGATTTAGAACTTGATGTTATAGATCGTAATTTCAATAAAGAATTTTTTCTTAGAGACACAGCTGAGGCAGGGATTCCAGTTATCAGCAATGGTCTTGATGGGGCCAGAATATCATTTAAAAAATCATCCTTTGAGAAATATGGAGTAGAGAGAGAAGGTTTTTACAATTTATCACTTTGGTTCACCAATGGGCTTCAAGACCCTGACAACCAAACCCGTCAAAAAATAAAATCTAAGTGGGACGAATTAATGGAAAAACATTTTTCAATTTCAAAATAAGGTTCCAGTCCGAGCTAACCCGCAAGGAATATCAAGCTCTAACTAACTATCATTTATTTAGATCGGCTTGAAAAATGAGTAGCCGTTTAAGCTCCTGACCCTGAAAGATGGCGGCTTCCCATTTATACTTCTCTTAAGATAATTAAAATAATACATCATTATGAAAAAACACTTTAAAGTGGGCATGGGCTTTGGTTTAACCTCGGCCACCATTACCACTCTAGGGCTAATGATAGGCTTGCAATCAAGCACAGGCTCCAGATTGGCGGTTATAGGTGGTATTTTAACCATAGCTATTGCTGATTCCTTTTCTGACGCGTTAGGTGTTCACGTTGCTAAAGAGGCTGAAGGAAACTTTAGTCATCGAGAGGTTTGGCAAGCGACTATAAGCACCTTCTTATTTAAATCTATATTTGCCAGTAGTTTTTTAATACCTGTACTATTTTTACCTATAAACCAAGCTATCTTAGTGGCCATTATATGGGGAACGATAATACTTATTTTTCAAAGTTACAAACTGGCTAAAGATAACCGCAGCAAAGTTTTCTCAGCGCTTCTAGAACATCTATCTATTGCTACTTTGGCGTTACTTCTAACACATTATCTGGGTATTTTAATTGCAAAACATTTCCATTAAAGATGATGTTTTTATATTTATTAAAATAATAATCATTTAGACTAGCTATTTTTATTTTATTACCATAATTTAATTATATTATTGCTTCAAGAACATAGTGCTAACTTTTTATTTTTAAAAGAAATTAAACCAAGTACTTATAATAAATAAAAACTTCTTAGTAAACACATAATCATCCCCACATGAAAAAAATAATTATTGCTTCAAAAAATCCAGTTAAACTTAATGCTTGTTTAAACGGTTTTCAAAAAGTCTTTCCTAATGAAAAATTTGTAATTGAAGCTATTTCTGTTCCATCGGGCGTTAGTGACCAACCAAAAAACAACAAAGAAACATATTTAGGAGCATCAAATCGAGTTAATAATGCTTCTAAGGACATAGTGGATGCTGATTATTTTGTTGGCATCGAGGGCGGAATTCAAGAAAATGACTTAGGAATGGAAGCGTTTGCCTGGATCATAGTCAAGAATAAAAATGGTATTATTGGAAAAAGTCGAACTAGTACTTTTTTCCTCCCCAGTAAAGTTGCAAGATTTATTAAACAAGGCAAGGAACTCGGAGAGGCTGATGATATAGTTTTCAATAGAATAAACTCCAAACAGGCCACTGGCGCTATTGGTATTTTAACGAATAATTTAATTGACAGGACGAAGTGCTATACCGAAGCTATAATACTTGCCTTAATTCCTTTTATCAATGATAGCTTATATAATGTTTAATTTTTTTCTAGAGCAATT
The DNA here is from genome assembly GCA_964446775.1 of uncultured Gammaproteobacteria bacterium. Lineage (GTDB taxonomy): Bacteria > Patescibacteriota > Patescibacteriia > Patescibacteriales > UBA12465. Next base: position 1,814 of record CAYURA010000057.1, read on the forward strand.
AATGCAATTTTGATATCATGAATATAAATTTACTTACTTAAAAAAATATATGAGTAAAAAAACAAAAACAATTATCTTCTTTACTTTTATCATTTTAATAATTCTATTTTTTTCTTTACGAATAATATATTTAAACTGATTAGTCCTGGATATACTGAACCAGTAGGTATATGGGAAATTAATCTGAGGTATTCCCCATTTAAAATAGCTATGCTATTTTAAATAGATAATATCTCAAACAATTTTATGTCAAATACTAGTTCAGGGGCGATTAAGCCCACCTCAAGAAGAAAGAAGAATAGCTATAGCTCTCAATTTAAATTAGATAGAGCCCTAGAAGCAGTTAAGACTAATAATATTGCAGAAATATCCCGTAAGTATAATCTTAGCTCTAATCTCCTCTATCTCTGGCGAGATCAGTTAATTGAACGAGGGGCAGCTGTATTTGAGACCGCTCCAGACAGTGAGGTTAAAGAGCTAAAGTCTAAAGTTTCTAAGCTAGAACAAATGATTGGAAAAAAGGAGCTAGAATTGAGTCTACTAAAAAATTTTTCAGATTTTTATTCATCCC
>CAYURA010000058.1:0-2317 GCA_964446775.1 uncultured Gammaproteobacteria bacterium
GAATGTCTACCCTACTAACTCTAACAACCGGGCCAACGGTTTCTCGCTTCGCTGCTTCAAGGACTTGCTAGAAAATATCGAAATTATGGAAAACTCTTCCAAACAACAACTACTCTTAGACATATTTCAGGCGTATTTTGACGCCCGGGTTAATAAGCGTCAGACAGCCAATGCCTTGGCCTTTGAGGCTGGCTACGAAAAAAAATTATTTAAACTTTTTGAAGATATTATTTATCGACGTTATAAGATTGGTCCTAGCATTTGCTTTGTGGTTGAAAAACCAGTGCGAAGAGAAATATTTGCGGCTGATTTTCGGGATCGCATCGTTCATCATTTAATTTTTAATTATATTAATCCAATTTTTGAAAAAAATTTTATTTATGATAGCTATAGCTGTCGTCTGGGCAAGGGAACTTCACTGGGGATTAAACGAGTTGCTCATTTTATTCGTTCAGAATCAGAAAACTACCAGAAAGATTGCTGGGTTTTAAAATTAGATATTAAAGGCTATTTTATGTCCATGGACCGCAATATTTTATATAAAAAAATATTGGAGAAGTTAAAGGCTCAAAAGCGGACTAATTTTGATCTTGATTTAATCCTCTATCTAATTCACGAAGTCATATTTAATGACCCGACTAAGAATTGTCAGATTAAGGGCCCTCGAGAAAATTGGGCGGGACTAGCTCGATCCAAAAGCCTTTTTTTTGCGGCTAAAGACAAAGGTTTTCCGATTGGTAATTTGACTAGTCAATTGTTTGGCAATATTTATTTGGATGAATTTGATCATGTGATAAGGGAAAAGTTTGGGATAGAAAAATATGGACGTTATGTTGATGATATGGTTTTTGTTCATTCTAATCAAGCAACTCTAAGGCTATTGGTGACAAAAGTGAAAGCCTATTTACTAAATGACTTAGGCTTAACCTTGCATCCTAATAAGATATATTTGCAGTATTATAAAAAAGGACTTAATTTTTTAGGAGTCCATATTAAACCCTATCGTATTTATATTAATCACAAGACAAAAAGCAATTTATATTATAGAATAGAGGAGTGGAGTAGACTATCATTATCTGAGAAAAGAGATAAGAAGTTTTTAGCAGCACTTAATTCCTATTTAGGTATTATGCAACACTATAATACATGGAGTTTAAGAAAAAAAATAGTTTTTAATTTTGCCGATTTCTATCAGATTTCTCAGGAATTTAAGAAACTTAGTTTAGCTAAATTATCAGTAAATAATACGATAAATGTTTAAGAAAAAACAAAATTTGATAATGATTCTGGTGCTTGGATTAATTCTCCAATTATTTTTTGTATCCTCAACTTCAGCTGACTTTAAGGCCCAAGCTTTCGCTACTTCCAATAACCTATTATTAGGCAAGTCTGCTTCGAGTATTACAAATTTTCACTATAATATTATTTCTCTGCCAGGTAATTCTAGTATTAAAGTGCAGTTTAGCCAGAATAATAGCACGTGGTATTCAGCTGCTGGTGTTTCGGGAGCTTGGGAGACTCTAACTGGCACTGGAGTGGGCGATATATCTTTAACTAGCTTAGCCTGGAGTGGAGCCTCTTTTTATTATAAGTTTCAATTAAATGCCACCAGTGATCAAAGCCAAACGCCAGTTATTGGCGATATTCGTTTGGACTTTGAAGACGAAGACAGTGATCAAGTTTTTGTTTTTGATAACTCAGGCAACGTCGGTATTGGCCTCACCAACCCCTCTCAAAAACTAGATGTGGCAGGCAAGATTGCTTTAGACGGAACAACTATTGCTTACCTTCCAACTGCTTTTACTGGCACCCTTATTTTAGGTGACGGTGGAACTAATCTTCAAACAGGAGCAGATTATAATACCTTTGTTGGTCTTGGAGCAGGGGTTAATAACACCACAGGAAGCAATAACACCGCTAATGGATATCAAGCTCTCTACGGCAACACCACAGGAAGCAATAACACCGCTAATGGATATAGTGCTGGTCGCTATATAGCTAACGGAGGAGCTAATCAAACAGGCTCTAACTCCCTATTTTTAGGAGCTGACACCAGAGCTAAGGCTAATGGAGAAACTAATCAGATAGTAATAGGATATGGGGCAATAGGGAATGGAAGTAATACAGTAACGATAGGGAATAGTTCAATCCTTAAACATATCTTTGAGTCTGGCTACGTTGGTATAGGCACTACCACTCCTGCAGTTAAACTACACATTGCTGGTGGGACGGGTAATGTCTTAAATGTTAATGGCGGAAGAATTATTGGTTTAAATGATACGCCAGATGCTGATAGCGAAGCTGTCCCTCTTGGATT
>CAYURA010000059.1:0-2265 GCA_964446775.1 uncultured Gammaproteobacteria bacterium
TGGCAACGTCGGTATCAGCACCTCCACCCCTGCAGTTAAATTACACATTGCTGGTGGGACGGGTAATGTCTTAAATGTTGGTGGAGGAAGAATTATTGGTTTAAATGACCTTCCTAGCCTTGATGATGAAGCAGTTCCGTTAAAATATTTGAATGATAATTTTTCTCCTAAATATAAGATGCACAAGGCGGTAAATGATGTTGATTATACGGCGACAGATGCTGATTATGTTATTGGCTATACTGCTATTACCGCTAATCGCATCGTTACTCTGCCTAATGCAGTCTGTGAGCCGGGTCGTTTCTTCGTTATCCTCGATGAGAGTGGTAATGCTGGACCAGGTCGTACAATTAGTATCCAACCAGAAACAGGGTCTACAATTATTGGGCAAGCAAGTTTTAATTTAGTCGGCCCATATAACTCAATTAATGTGATTTGTGGCAGTGCAAGTGGTGGTAATAAAGCATGGTTTATACTATAATAGCTATTGCAGGTGAGTTTTATTCTTTACTCCAATTTAATCTAATTTACTCCTATAAGCCTTATTCTGTTTAACTACTATTTTTCCGTTTAATTAATTTAACCTTTTAAGTTTGATATAACTCAGCCCTAAAGACTCTTACTTAAATCAAGAAGTCTATTGGAGAAAGATGAGAATCAATACTAAATAGCTTAATTAATAGATAATAGGAGAAATAAAAAAATTAAAAAGCTAAAAAATATAAATAATATAAATAATAAAAAATTAATCGACTATAGGGGTCTAGGATTTCTATAATCAAGAAATTTATGAATAAACAAATTAAAACTACAGCCATTATTATCGCTGGTCTAGTAGTTATTGGGCTAATTGTTCTAGTGGTAATTAAACAACCAGTTTCTCAGTTAGCTGGTGGAGATAAGAAAGAACGTCCAGAGGGCGTGCCAGAAGAGATGTTGGCTAATCAAGATTCTGAGGCAGCTCAAGCGACTCAAGATTTAATTAATGATTTAGTGGTGGATAATAATCAAGAGATAGTTGAGGTTCCTGGTATGCCAGCAACAGAGCCAGAGTTGGATGAAAATGGAGAAATGATTGTGCCTGATATTAAACCAATTAAAATGGTGATAGCTGCTCCAGGGACTAGTGGCATTAATGTGGAGACGGGAAAGGTGGTTGATGAAAGAGGGGTTGAGTTGTCTAATGAGGCTCAAGTTGGTTCTCAAATAGCTCCTCAAGAATCATATCCAATAGATCCAAAGGATTTACCTAAGTCAGCTATTAGGCTAGAAGTTAATAGTACTAGTTTTAGCCCAGCTGAATTTACTGTTAATCGTGGTCAGGCAGTTAATCTAGCAGTTACTAATGTTAATGACAGCACTTCTTCTGAGCGTCTTCGTTTTGATGATCAATCATTAAAAGCAGTTACTGTCGGTCTACCTAAAGGAGTAACTAAATCAATTACTTTTAATGCTCCTTCAGTCGCAGGTGAATACACCTTCTACTCTGATATGTTTAATCATCGAGATCAGGGAGCTGTAGGAAAGATGATTGTAAAATAATTTTGTTGAAACTTAAGCTTCTAAGCCTATACTCTAACCTCTATTTAACTTAGAATTTAAGAAGACAATAATATAATAGCTTAAAATCTTATAAAAAAAGACTTATGAAAAATAGTGTTTTTAATTATAAATTATTACTAGTGGTTCTAGGACTAAGTCTTTTCTTGCTCAGTTTTAAATTAACTTCGGCGGCCTACTTAACCTCGGGTAACACTCCATGGCTTCAGAGTCCTAATTCACTCTATTATGAAGCTAGTAATGTGGGTATAGGTTTAGATAATCCAGAAGAAAAGTTAAGTATTAACGGTGATATTGGAATTAATGCAAACAGTCAACTTAGAGTTTTAAATGATGATAATCACAGCATCTTCTTTAAAGAGGGTGATCTTAATTCAATTAATTATTATGAGTATGGTGGTAATTTAGTTTCTGGCTTAGGACATAAATTTTATACTGGAGGGAATAAGGTGGGGCAAGTTTTGAGACTACAAATCGCTGATGATGCTAGCTACTTTCAAACTAACGTCAGTATTGGTACTAGTACCACCCCTGCAGTTAAATTACACATTGCTGGTGGGACGGGTAATGTCTTAAATGTTAATGGCGGAAGAATTATTGGTTTAAATGATACACCAAATAGTGATGATGAAGCTGTCCCTCTTGGATTCTTGCAAGCTAACTATTCTTCCACGACAGCCATGATAGCTGCTAGTCTTTGGTCAG
>CAYURA010000060.1:0-2008 GCA_964446775.1 uncultured Gammaproteobacteria bacterium
AAATTGCTTATTTTTGATAAAAAGTCGCTTTTTTTATTAGAAAAGGATAGTAATAACTTAAATGAGAATCTTAAGTATTGGTTAAAAAATGAAAGTCTTATTGCTTTAAAAAAAGGAGTTTATCTGCTTAAGGATAGATATGATAAAGAAACTGATAAAGATGCTTATTTAGAATATATTGCTAACCAACTGTTAAGACCTTCTTATTTATCTTTAGAGTATGTTTTAGCTAAGTATCAATTATTAAGCGAAAATGCACGTGCTCTTAGCTCAATTAGTATTAAGAGTAGCCGGGAATTTTCTAATAAACTAGGAACTTGGCGCTATTATTCTTTACCAAGCCAATTATTTATTGGTTACCAAATAAAATACTTTAAAGGCCAACCAATAGCTGAGGCCTCCAAAGCTAAAGCTTTGTTTGATTTTTTATATTTACGCTTTAGACGTGGTCCCTACCTTGGTGTCCAGCGTCTAGAAGGTTTACGTTTAAATTGGGAAAATATGAATGATAGTGATTGGCTTGAGTTTGATAGTTATTTAAAATTACTCTCTAGCAAGCGTTGGCAGGAATTAAGAAAAAATATTAAAAAATATGCTATTTAAATTATTAGAAGATTTTGTTAATCAAAAAAGGGCAGCTGGCTGGCCAGATTTTGTAATTAAAAATGCTTTAAAGGAATATTTACAATTTCCAGTTTTAGCTTTTATTTATAGCCATGTAGACTATAGAAATTTTATCTTTACTGGCGGATCAGCTTTGCGAATAGTATATAATCTCCCACGTTTATCTGAGGATTTGGATTTTAATTTAACTATGGCTGATTATAAGAAATTAGATTTATCTCTTTTAGGACAAGAATTACAGCAGTATTTTAAGGATAAATTTCTATTGAGCTTAGAATTTAAAGCGCAAGAAGGGCTTCGTCTATATTTAAAATTTCCAATTTTAAAACAATTAGGCTTAGCGGCTAACAATATAGCTGAAAGTGATTTTTTGTATGTTAAAATTGAACCATCACTGGAAAAATTTGTTAATCCAGAATATGAAATTACACCGATATCTGATTTTGGCTTTAATTTTATTGTACGAGTTTACTCTCTTAAATTTTTAATGACTGGAAAAATTGAAGCTATTTTAGAGCGTAGCTGGTATAAAGGAAAAAATAATGAGATTGATATTAAGGGACGTGATTATTATGATTTGTTTTGGTACTTAGACAAAGGGATTGAGCCTGATTATACTAATTTAGCTCTAAGTTTAAATATTAGAAATGAGCTTGAATTAAAAAAGATTTTGCGAAAAAAAATTGATGACGTGGTTACGGAGAAGAAGTTATTCTATGATTTGGCTAATTTTTTTAGAGAACAGGATTTTATTACAAATTTTTGTAAAAATTATAAAACAATAATTAAAAAATATTTAGTTTAAAAACTTTCAATAGCTTAGAAATCACTAATTCTGGTGCTAAAACATAGACTCTTAAGTTATGCTTAAGGGGCTATTTATTAAATATTAAATATGTTATCAGGACCTTAGCTTGCCTGTGTTATTATGAATTAAGTATCTTGTAAAAAAAAATTAAGGGTCATATTTAGCTTGTGTGACATTTTAACTTGGGGTTTACAAGAGCCTGATTTGGCTTGACTTACTTATAGTGAAATTTATGATAAATTAGCTTGAATGTTCAAAATTTAGAGTCAAGGTAATGTTGACAGTGATATTATTCTTCAAATTATAAAAAAGATCTACAAGCAATAGCTTTTTGATAAACTAGTTTTAGTTTCAGGCGATGGTGATTATCGCATGCTAGTTGATTTTCTAATTGAAGAAAATGGTTTTAAAAAAGTACTTTTTCCTAATAAAAAATTTGCTTCATCTTTATGTAAAAAATAAGCAGGGTATATTTTGATTACCTGGTAAACATAAAGCATAATTAATTTATAATCTCATACTTAAAGATCTATGCAGCAACTTGGAAGCTAGCTTATTTTTAATATTCCCATAATA
>CAYURA010000061.1:0-1972 GCA_964446775.1 uncultured Gammaproteobacteria bacterium
GTGATTGTAATTTTAAACTAGTATGTAATCGTTTGTTGTTGTAATAATTAATTCTGCCAATATCTACCCCTCTTCTATTCATGGCTGTTGTCATTGCCTCTCCAGCGACTATGGTGAGTCGCATTAACTCTATCGCTAGTTTAGGCTCTAATGCTTGCCTATCAACCAATCTTTCTTTAGGGCTAATTTGATATGACCGCCATCATCTCTATCAACATGAGGCGCCTCAGGAGCTTCAACTAGGAGATTATCGGTTTGGTATATAAGGGACATAGATTTTTGTTTATTTTGTTATATCTTTAAAGTTTAGTTTGTTTAGTCCGCTTTCTATTGTTTCATCACTTAAGTGCTCTGTGTAATAGATTGTTTGCTGATCAGCTTGTTTGTCTTGCTTGGCTATTTGCCAATTATTTAAGATACTTTTTGTGCTAATAGTTTCTCTTATTTCTTTTTTGCTCACTAAATCCAGTACTTCCTTGAGATTAATCTTTAATTTTTTTAGAATCATGACAAAATCATAATAATCCCTATATCTCGCCCTGTCACTCATAGCCCGAATTTTTTCAGCTGTAATTTCTCTAATATCCATGACGCGTACTTTCGTTTTAACACCATAAATATTTTGATAATTCATTTCAATTGGAGCTAAAATTACATTTTGCAGATAGTCAATGTCTATTTTAAGGGAATTAGCTTGTCCAAGAGGACCAACGTATTGGAGCTTTTCAATTTTGATTGTATTGTCTGAAGAGTAGTCTCTTTTTATTTCTAAAAAATCAAAGTCAGAAAAAATATTTTTTATTTCATTTAATTCTATCTCTTGACCGCTGCTTGAGAAGTCTAAATCCTCAGAAAATCTTAGTTGAGGAAGATAGGTGTTGTGCAAAGCTGTTCCACCTTTAAATATTAGTTTATTACTTATATCAGATGCAAAGATAATTTTGGAAATTACTGCCAAAAAATAGTCCTTTTCCGCAATGGCTAAAGGATATTTAAAGTTTTGCCTATTAAGGATAGTTAATTGGCTTTTTGTGATTAATTGGATATTTTTATTAGACATAATCTCTTATTATTTCTTAGCTAAGTAGTTGTCCGTATATATTCTCCATTTAGCGTTGAATATTTTGCTGTTTGATCTTACACGGCTGTGGTTTCTATTACTTTTAACTATATCATATAACTTACTTGAATCAATTTCCGATATGTCTAAAATAACGCCCAGGATTCTTTGGGTGGTAATGGAGCATTTTTTGCTGATATCTATCAAATTGTCTAGCTCAAATTCATGGCTATAGGTTTTTAGTTTTTCAATTACTAAGTCAAAGTCATGAGCAGTTCTTCTATAAGTTAGGAAATCAATAATTGCTTTCTCTTTTGAGGCAATTTTAACTGACTGGCCATCAATATTGTATTCTTTAAAGTCTTCAAATAAGCCCTTTTTGGTTTTTATGTATTTAAACGACCAATCAGAGAGTTTTTTAGTATAAGTCCTCTTTCTGCCTATAGAGCTAATTACTCTAAGATATTGATCAAACAGGCCATAGTGTTGCAGAGCACCTTCAAATGATACATATGAGTCACGGTCGATAATTTGAGCAATAGTTAATTGGCTTAACTCAATACTGCCACGTCCAGAGATGTCGGAAATAGCAAAAACTCCTAGTTGTATCCTCATGAGCCAGCCTTTTTTAACTAAATTAGAAACAAAGTTCTTGACTACTTGTTTTTCTATATTTTTACCTAACTTTTCATAAATTATATCAAAAGTCACCACATTACCATATTCTGTGATTAATTTTTCTATTAGCTCTAATTCTTTGCCAGATAGAGTTGTAGTGTATGATTTGTTCATATAGTAATATGATTTGTATTACTTTCTATACATATTATACACTAAATAATTAAATATGTCAATAAAAGAATTGTCAATCAATCTGCGGAGAGGGTGGGACGTTTTGGAACTTTTTTAATA